>JBBQFB010000005.1:0-47475 GCA_038321545.1 Gaiellales bacterium | reverse complement strand
ATGGCTCCCCCGCGCAGGCAAAGCGGCACCCGCGGCCGCACGCGCCGCAAGGTGCGTAAGAACATCGCCGTCGGACAGGCGCATATCAAGACGTCGTTCAACAACACGCACGTCGCGCTCACCGATCGCGAGGGCAACGTGATCGCGTGGAAGAGCGCCGGCGCTGCGGGCTTCAAGGGCTCGCGCAAGTCGACGCCGTTCGCCGCGCAGGTGACTGCCGACCTCTGCGCCCGCGAGGGTATGGAGCACGGCCTCCAGAAGGTCGAGGTCTTCGTGAAGGGCCCGGGCTCGGGCCGCGAGACCGCCATTCGATCGCTGCAGGCGGCAGGTCTCGAGATCGTGTCCGTCAAGGACGTCTCCCCGCAGGCGCACAACGGTTGCCGGCCGCGCAAGCGGCGGCGCGTCTAAGAACTCCGGCCGATAGGAAACGATGGCCCGTACCACAGGTCCCAAGTGCAAGCAGTGTCGTCGCGAGGGCATGAAGTTGTTCCTCAAGGGCGAGCGCTGCCTTACCGAGAAGTGCGGCATCGAGCGCCGTTCGTACCCGCCCGGCCAGCACGGCCGCGGCCGGACGAAGCAGTCCGAGTACCTCACCCAGCTGCGCGAGAAGCAGAAGGCCAAGCGGTACTACGGCGTACTCGAGAAGCAGTTCCGGAACTACTACGAGAAGGCGTCGCGGCGCACCGGCATCACCGGTGAGAACCTGCTGCGCTTCCTCGAGCTCCGGCTCGACAACGTGGTGTACCGGCTGGGCTTCGCGGCCTCGCGGGCCCAGGCCCGCCAGTTCGTGCGCCACGGTCATTTCCTCGTGAACGGCCGGCGGGTCAACATCCCGAGCTTCCAGCTGCGTCCCGATGACGTGCTCTCGATGCGTTCCGGCTCCACCGCCGAGGAATCCATCAGAGATGCAACCGATCTCACCGCCTCCGTCGCCTCCTGGCTTCAGGCCGACCATGACAACCTGACGGGCAAGGTGCTCCGCCATCCGGACCGCGAAGAGATCGACACGCCGGTCCAGGAGCAGCTGATCGTCGAGCTCTACTCGAAGTGATGAACACCATGCTCGATTTCCAGATCCCGCAGATCACCGCCGAAGAGGTCGACGATCACCGTGGAGTGTTCACGGTCGAACCGCTCGATCGTGGCTTCGGCTACACCTTCGGCAACTCGCTGCGGCGCGTCCTGCTCTCCTCGCTGGAGGGCTGTGCTGTCACGTCCGTCAAGATCGAGGGCGTCCAGCACGAGTTCACGACGATTCCCGGCGTCCGCGAGGACGTCACGGACATCATCCTGAACCTGAAGGGTCTCGTCTGCCGTCTCCACGGAGAGGCGCCCGAGATCGAGGCCGACATCTCCAAGGACGGTCCGGGCGTCGTCACGGCAGGGGACATCGTCTCCTCCGCCGACCTCGAGATCCTCAATCCGGAGCTCGTCCTCTGCCACCTGTCCGACGGTGCGCGGTTCGAGATGACCGTCACGATCGGCCGCGGCCGCGGCTACCACCCGGCCGAGCTGAACAAGGGCTTCGAGACGACCATCGGCGTGATCCCGGTCGACTCGATCTTCTCGCCCGTCCGGCGTGTCACGTACCACGTCGACACGGCGCGTGTCGGCCAGCGGACGGACTTCGACAAGCTGACGCTGGACGTCAAGACGAACGGCGCCGTCAACCCGAAGGACGCCGTTACGCAGGCTGCCGAGCTGCTGATCCGCCAGCTGGCGATCTTCACCACGCTCGACACCGCCGAGCTGCTCTCCAGCGTCACGGCTGCGATGCCCGGCGCCGAGCCGGACGCCCCGCAGGCGCACGGCATGGAGAACATCCTGATCGAGGAGCTCGAGCTCGGCGTCCGCTCCTACAACTGCCTGAAGCGCGTCGGCATCGAGACCATCGGCGACCTCGTGTCGAAGACGGAGCAGGAGCTCGCCGCGATCCCGAACTTCGGCAAGAAGTCGATCGAGGAAGTCAAGGAGACGCTCGCCGCCCACGGCCTGTACCTGCGCGGTGACGAGCCGTGAGACATCAGCGCAAGGGCCGCAGCTTCGGCCGCTCCGCCGCTCACCGGAAGTCGATGTACGCCAACCTGACGGGTGCGCTCGTCACGCATGGCCGCATCAAGACCACCCTCGCGAAGGCGAAGGAGGTCCGCCCGGTGGCGGAGAAGATGGTCACGCTCGGCAAGCGCGGCGACCTCCATGCCCGCCGGCAGGCGATCGCCTTCCTGCGGTCGAAGACGGTCGTGCACACCCTGTTCGCCGACGTCGCGCCCCGGTTCGAGGAGCGCGAGGGTGGCTATACGCGGATCGTCAAGCTCGGTCCGCGCCAGGGTGATGCGGCCGAGATGGCGATCCTCGAGTTCGTCGACTAGGTCACCGGCTACCCTTTTCACCCTGTGAGTGAGGTGCGCACCGATGCGTTCGCGCTTCCCCTCCCCGAGGGGTGGGCCGACCGCACGGTCGTGACCCTCGCGGGTCCCGCCGACGACGGCTTCGCGCCGAACATCGTCGTGACCCGCGAGGCGCTCTGCGACCACATGGGTCTGGGAGCGTTCTCCCAGGGCTGGCAGATGCTGCTCTCGGACCAGGTGCCGGTGACGCCGCACGGCCCGGTCGAGCACACCGAGATCGCGGGCCGCCGGGCCAACGTCCGGATCGTCTCGTGGTCGGCGGCCGGCGTGCACCTCACGCAGATTGCGTTCCTGTTCGTCGACGGCGAGGTCGGCTACGCGATCGTCGGCACGTGCACGCACGACCGGTTCGACGTGTTCGAGCCGGTGTTCCGGCAGGTCGCGGCCGGGTTCAAGCTCGCCGAGGAGGCGATCAGGTGACCGACGCACATCTCGCATCGATGCAGTTCCACACGCTCGGCACGGCGTACGTCGAGGCAGACCCGGTGTTCGCCGAGGACGCCTTCCGGCGCTCGCTGCAGCTCGAGCCGGGTGTGGCCGCCGTGCACGCGGCGCTGGCCGAGGTACTGACGCGCCTGAACCGGTACGCCGAGGCGGCATCGCACCTGCGGCGCGCTCTGACGCTCGATCCGCAGCAGGAGCAGGCGCTCGCGCTGCAGATGGAGCTCCTCGTCGCCGAGGGGCTCGTGCCCGAGGCGATCGCGCGCCTCGTCACGGCTACCGCCAACGGCGCCTCGGCGCGCATCATCACGTCGTTCGGCGACCTGCTCGCGCGACTCGGCCTGCGGGAGGACGCCGCGGCGCGCTACCGCGAGGCGCTGCGCTGCGGTGGCACGCCCGAGGCCCACGCGAACCTGGCCCTGCTGGCCGTCGACGAGGGACGCTTCGAGGAGGCGCTGGCCGGGTTCGATCGCGCACTGAAGCTCGATCCGCTGTCGTCCGAGGTGCGTCTCAACCGTGCGAACGTGCTGGTCGAGCTGGGCCGGCTGGACGATGCGGCCACGCAGTTCAGCATGCTGACCGAGGATCCCGACGTCGCGGGCGCGGCGTGGTGGGGCCTCGCGGCGATCAACGACGCGCGCGGCGACTGCGACGTGGCGATCGCCGCCCGTCTCCGCGCCGTGCAGACCGACCCCGAGCTCGCGCGGCGCTGCGACAGCGCCCCCGTCGGCGCCTGAGGAATCCGTGCGGCGCGTCTCCCTGGCCCTGCTGCGGATCGCCATCGGGGCCGTTTTCATCGGCACCGGTGTGCACCGGCTCGGCGACCGGGCGGCGTCGACCGCCGACTTCGACCGCTGGGGGCTACCGGCGCCGAGCACGGCGGTGCTCGTGATCTCGGGCCTCGAGATCGCCTGTGGACTGCTGATCCTGCTCGGGCTGGCGACGCGCTTCGGCGCGCTGCTGCTGTGCCTCGACATGCTCGGCGCCGTGGCGACCGCCGGTCGCATCGACGGCGGCTTCCACCTCGTCGCCCCGCCGGTGCTCGCGTTGCTGTGCCTGGTGCTGGTCGCACGCGGCGGGGGACGATGGCAGCTGCTCGATCGCCTCGACCCGCCCCGGTGAACCTCCGGCTGACGCTCTCCTACGACGGCACGGGGTTCCGCGGCTGGGCGCGCCAGCCGGGAGCGCGGACGGTCGAGGGGACGCTGGCGGCAGCGCTCGACGCGCGGTACCCGGGCTGGGAGGGCCTGGCGGTGGCCGGTCGCACCGACACCGGCGTCCACGCGCTCGGCCAGGTCGTGAGCGTCCGGGTCGGCACAGGGCCGCCGCCGACCACCGCGGCGCTGGCGCTGAACGCCGTGCTGCCGGCCGACGTCGTCGTGCGGGCCGGCCGCGAGGCCGCGGCCGACTTCAACGCGCGCTACTCGGCTCGCGCGCGGGCCTACATCTACCGGGTGCGGGTCGTGCGTGAGCCGAGCGCGCTCGACGCCATGCGGGCCCTGCACCATCGCGGGGCCCTCGATCGCGCCATGCTCGATCGGTGGGCGGGCGCGCTGCTCGGCACGCACGACTTCACGGCGTTCACGCCCACCGAGACGCAGCACCGGACCTTCGTGCGGACGGTGCACCACGCCGCCTGGCACGAGAGCGGCGACGAGCTGCGGTTCTCGATCGCGGCCACGAGCTTCCTGCGCCACCAGGTGCGCACGCTGATCGGGACGATGCTGCTGGCGGCGCGTGGCGAGCGCTGCGCCGAGCCGGAGGAGCTGCTCGCAGGGGCCCACCGCACTGCCGCCGGGCCGACCGCGCCGCCGCACGGCCTGTACCTCGCGGGCGTCCGGTTCACCGGCGAACCGGACGGCTCCGAGCTTGTGGGAATCCACTAACTCTGCGCCCGGGAGTGCCCGGTACGGTGCCGGCAATCCCATGAACACCATCACCGGCACCCGCCTCAACACCCAGCTTCGCACCTTCCTCCTGCTCGCCGGCCTGACCGGCCTGCTGGTGGCCATCGGCGGGGTCCTCTTCAAAGGCCCCGGCCTGATCTTCTTCGCCCTGATCGCGGTCGTCATGAACTTCGGCGCCTACTGGTTCAGCGACCGGATGGCGCTCAAGATGAGCGGCGCGCAGCCGCTCGAGGAGTCCGATGACCCGAAGCTCTACGCGATCGTCCGCGACCTGTCGGAGCGCGCCGAGCTCCCGATGCCGCGGCTCTTCTTGATCCCGCAGGAGCAGCCGAACGCCTTCGCGACAGGCCGCAACGCCAAGCACGCGGCCGTGGCCGTCACCGCCGGCCTGCGCCGGCACATGCCCGAGGATCAGCTGGCCGGCGTGATCGCACACGAGCTCGCCCACGTCAAGAACCACGACATCCTGATCCAGTCGATCGGCGCCATGATCGCCGGCGTCATCTCGGCCGTTGCAACGTTCCTGCAGTTCTCGTTTTTGTTCGGCGGCGGCGATGACGACGACAGCCCGCTCGGCTTCGTGGGCGTCCTCGCGACCATCATCGTCGCGCCGCTGGCCGCGTCGATCCTGCAGCTCGCCGTCTCCCGCCAGCGCGAGTACCTGGCTGACGCCACCGGCGCCCGCATCATGGGCCGCCCGGAGCCGCTGGCGGACGCGCTGGAGACGCTGTCTCGCGGCGCCGAGGTGTTCCCGATGCGGGTCAACCCGGCCGCCGAGGCGCTCTACATCGTCAACCCGCTGCACGGCGGCGGGATGGCGAGCCTGTTCGCCACGCACCCGCCGCTCGACGAGCGCGTGCGGCGGCTGCGCGCGCTCGCTGCCTGATAGATGATGATCCGGCGGTGCCGCCGAGCCTGAAGATCCTGCTGCCGCCGTCGGAGGGAAAGCTCTCCGGCGGCAGCGGCCGGTTCCGCACCGGGGCCGGCTCCTTCGGGCCGGCGCTGCGGGTGGCGCGCAACGAGGTGATCGCCGCCCTGGCGGCCGCGGAGGGCGGCAACGAGGCCCTCCTCGGCGTCTCGGGGCGCCACCTGGAACGGGCGCTGGCCGCCAACCTGCTGGTCGCCGCCGGCCGCGCGCCGGCCGTTGCGGCCGGCGAGCGGTACACCGGCGTCGTGCACGGCCACGCCGGGCTCGGCGACGTTCCCGCGGCGGCCGAGGGCGTCGTGCTGTTCTCCGCCCTGCTGGGGCTCGTCGCACTCGGCGACGCGGTGCCCGACTACCGGCTCAAGATGGGCGCGTCGCTGCCGCCGCTCGGAAAGCTGTCGACCTGGTGGCGCCCGCGGCTCTCGCCGGTGCTCAACCGGCGGCTGCGCGGCGCCGACGTGGTCGACCTGCTGCCGCAGGAGCACGCCGCGGCGTGGGAGCCCTCGCCACGCCGGTACGCGTCGCTGCACCGCGTCCGCTTCCGCGACGCGGACGGGGCGGCCGGCGGCCACGACGCGAAGGCCGCGAAGGGCCTGCTCGCCCGGCACCTGCTGCTGTCCGACCTACCGGTGACCGAGGCGTTGCAGACGTTCCAGCACCCCCGCTTCACCCTCGAGCTCGCGGACTGAGGCGCTAGGCTCACGGGTATGTCGCGGGTGACCGCCAAGGGACAGGTCACGATTCCGGTCACGGTGCGGTTCGCGCTCGGCATCGCACCCGGCGACGACGTGGTGTTCGCGGTCGAGGACGGCCGTGGCGTGTTTCGCCGCGCCGACGGGGTGCTCGGCCGCGCGGGCGCGCTCGGTCTGCCGGCGCGGGACGGCGCGCACCCGCTGGAGCGGCTGCTGACCGCCGGCGACGACGGGTACGCGGTCGAGATCGCGCGCGCGCGAACCACGGGCGAGCGCATCGCGCTGCCGGACGCGGTCGTGCTCGACCTGCTCTCCCGGGCCGTCACCGCGGGCCTCGAGCGCACCGCCGTCGCCGAGTGCTTCCGCGACGTGGCTGCCGAACGCGCCTTCCGGCTCGACCATGCTCGGGCCGTGCGGGCGGCGATCGACGCGCTGCCGGCCGGCGCCGACCCGCTGGCGGCCTACGCCGCCGCGCGCCTCTGACCTACAGGTACCAGAAGACCATGCAGGCCAGCGCGTAGATGGCCATCAGCTGGACGCCCTCGATCCAGTTCGCGGCGCCGTTGTTGGCCACCAGCCCGGCGAGCAGCGTCGCGGCGATCAGAAATGCCAGCTCGAGCGGCTTGAAGTCCAGCACCAGCTCGTTGCTGAACGCGTAGCCGGCAGCCACGGCCACCGCCGTCACGCCCAGGGCGACCTGCAGGGCGGAGTTGAAGGCGATGCCCATTGCGAAGTCGAGGTTGCCGCCATACGCGATCTTGACGGCGGCCATGTGCTCGGCGACGTTCCCCACCAGCGGCACGATGATCAGGCCGATGAAGATCTCCGAGACGCCGGTCTCCTCGATGGTCGGCTCGATGGCCGCCACCAGGATCTCCGACAGCACGCCGGTCGCGAGAGCGGTCAGCGAGAGCATCGTGATCGACAGCGGGACGGTCCAGCGAGCCTTGGAGTGGGAGATGTCGCCGCGGTGCTCGGGGTGCTGGAAGGAGGCGTACAGGTAGGCGCCGTAGACGAGGATGGCGATGACCGCGACACCGTGCGTGAGGCCGGTCTCGTCCGAGATGGATGTGCCCGTCGTGGCCGCGAACAGGCTCGGGATCGCGAGCACGGCGGTCGCCAGCACGAGCATGGTCGCGTTCAGGCCTGCGGTCGAGCGGTCGAACGGCTGGCGGCCGTTCTTCCACCCGCACGCGAACAGCGCTGCGCCGAGGATCAGCAGCACGTTGCCGATCACCGAGCCGATGATCGAGGCGCGCGCGACGTCCAGGAGTCCCTCGCGGATCGCGAGGATCACGATGATCATCTCGGGCAGGTTCCCGAAGGTCGCGTTGAGGAGGGCGGAGAGCCGCGGACCGGCAGCCTCGCCGGCCTCCTCGGTGGCGACGCCCAGCACCCACGCCAGCCCGGCCACCCCGATCCCGGCCGCACAGAACACGATCACCGGAGAGACGCCCGCGATGCGCAGGCCCACGGCGCCCACGGCGAACAGGCCGATCAGCCCGAAGATCCGTGCCTCTTTCGCTTCGAGGCCGCCGGGAAGCGTGGTCTGCACGCGTGGCACCGTAGCGGAGCCCGTCCCGGACCGATCCGGCAAGCTTGCGTCCGTGCGCGTGCTCCTGACCAACGACGACGGCATCGATTCGCCCGGCCTGATCGCCGTGCTGGAGGCGCTCGCCCCGGTGGCCGAGACCGTCGTCGTGGCGCCGGCGCAGAACCAGAGCGCCGTCGCGCGGTCGATCACGCTGCGACGCGACATGACGGTCACCGAGCACGACCTCGAGGGCGCGGCGGCGGCCTTCGCGGTGGACGGCACGCCGGTGGACTGCGTGCGGTTCGCCGCGCTCGGGCTGGGTGGCGGTGGCTACGACGCGATCGTCTCTGGCGCGAACCTGGGCCACAACCTCGGCGATGACGTGACGTACTCCGGCACCGTCGCGGCGGCGCTGGAAGGCGTGCTGATGGGCCTGCCGGCGATCGCGGTCTCGCAGGGCGCCCTGGACGGCGGCCTCGGCTTCGTGGCGGCCTCGGGGTTCGACTTCGGCGCCGGCGCGAGGTTCACGGCGCGTCTGCTGCAGGCCGTGATGCAGCACGGCCTGCCGCCCGGACTGCTGTTGAACGTCAACGTCCCGGCCGGGCCGAAGGGCGCGCGCATCGCGGCGCTCGGGCGACGGGTGTATCGCGACAGCCTGAACGTGATCGAGGATCGCGGCCGCGAGAAGGTCTACCGCATCTACGGGGCCGACCACTCCTACGACGAGCAGCCGGGCAGCGACTTCGAGGCGGTCGCCGAGGGGATGATCGCCGTGACGCCGTTGCGGTTCGACCTCGCCGTCCGCGACGGCGACGGCTGGCTGTACGACCTCGACCTGGGCGCGCTGCTGTGAGCGACGAGGTGCTGCGGATCGGTGACGACGCGATCGGCAGCGACGAGCTGGATGGAGCCGTCGGCGCCGTCGCCGCGGGCCTGACGGCCGGACAGCGGATCGCCGTGGTCGCGGACACGACGATCGAGACCGTGATCGCGATCCTGGGCGGACTGGCGGCCGGCTGCCAGGTCGTGCCGCTGAACCCCAGGTCCGGAGTCTCCGAGCGCGACCACGTGCTCCGCGACGCGCGGCCGGACCTCGTCCTGTCTGGCGTCGACCGTTCGGCCACGAGTCCGGGGCCGGCTACCGCCGGCGATCAGGCAGGCTCGCTGATCGTCTACACGTCGGGCACTACCGGCCCGCCGAAGGGCGTGGTACTGCCGCACGCCGCGCTGCTCGCGAACCTCACGGCGATCTACGACGCGTGGGACTGGACCGCCGCCGACCGCGTCGTCCACGCGCTGCCGCTGTACCACATCCACGGGCTGCTGCTGGGGACGCTCGGGCCGCTCTGGCGCGGCGGTTCGTCGCACCACGTCGGCCGGTTCGAGCCGGCCGCGATCGGCGCCGCCCTGGACGGCGGCGGGACGATGCTGTTCGCGGTGCCGACGATGTGGAGCCGGATAGCGGCGGCCTGCGAGGCCGATCCGGCGCTGGTGGCGCCGCTGCGCGACGCACGGCTCCTCGTGTCGGGCTCTGCCGGGCTCCCGCTGTCGCAGCACGAACGGCTCGGCCGGCTGCTCGGGCGGCGCGTGATCGAGCGGTACGGCATGTCGGAGACGCTGTTCACCGTTGGCGAGCGGGCGTCCACGACGGCCGCCCCGGGCTCGGTCGGGACGCCGGTGCCGGGGGTCGACCTGCGCCTGGCCGGCGAGGAGGACGGTCTGGGCGAGATCGAGGTACGGGCGCCGTGGCTGTTCGAGGGCTACCTCAACCAGGCGGAGGCCACGCGGGAGGCGTTCACCGCGGACGGCTACTTCCGCACCGGAGACATCGCGCTGCGCCGCGGCGACGGCATGCTGCGCATCGTCGGCCGCAGCTCGACCGACCTGATCAAGTCCGGCGGCTACCGGATCGGGGCGGGGGAGATCGAGTCGTGCCTGCTCGACCATCCGGCCGTGGCCGAGGTGGCGGTCACCGGCGAGCCGGACGACGATCTCGGCGAGCGAATCGTCGCCTGGGTGGTCCTGACCGCGCCCGCCGCCGCCGACGAGCTGGCCGCGCACGTCGCGCGCGAGCTCGCGCCGCACAAGCGTCCGCGCGACGTCCGGGTGCTCGACGCCCTCCCCCGCAACGACCTCGGCAAGGTGCTGAAGCGCCGCCTGCCGCGCGGGTGAGGGACGCAGCGTGGTAGATTCAGGCCCCGAGTCCGCGTGAAGCTGATCATCCAGATCCCCTGCCTCAACGAGGAGTCGGCGCTGCCGGTGACGCTCTCGGAGCTCCCGCGCGAGGTCGACGGGTTCGACGAGGTCGAGTGGCTGATCATCGACGATGGTTCGACCGATCGCACCGTCGAGATCGCACGGGCCCACGGCGTCGACCACGTCGTGCGGTTCACCCAGAACAAGGGGCTCGCGGTCGCGTTCCAGGCCGGCCTCGACGCGGCGCTCAAGCTGGGCGCCGACGTGATCGTCAACACCGACGCCGACAACCAGTACCGCTCGGACGACATCCCGAAGCTCGTCGCGCCGATTCTCGAGCACCGGGCAGACATGGTGATCGGCGATCGCCAGGTCGCGGACCACCCCGAGTTCTCGGCGTCCAAGAAGCTGCTGCAGCGCTGGGGCTCCTGGGTCGTCCGCCAGGCCTCGGAGACCGACGTGCCCGACACGACGTCCGGCTTCCGCGCGTACAGCCGCGAGGCTGCGCTGCGCATGAACGTCGTCTCGCGCTTCACGTACACGCTGGAGACGATCATCCAGGCCGGCAAGTCCGACATCGCCGTCACGTCGGTGCCGATCCGGGTGAACGGCAAGCTTCGCCAGTCGCGGCTGTTCAAGTCGATCCCCGACTACGTCAAGCGCTCCGTCGGCACGATCTTCCGCATCTACACCATGCACGAGCCGCTGCGGGTGTTCGCGATGCTGGCATCGGTGGTCGGCCTCGCCGGCACCCTGCTGTGCCTCCGCTTTGCGTACTTCTACTTCTCCGAGGACGCGCCCACCGGCCACGTCCAGTCGCTGTTCGTCGGCGGCGTGCTGATCCTCGTGGCGGTGCAGCTGTTCCTGCTCGGCATCATCGGCGACCTCCTGCGCGCGAACCGCGTGATCGGCGAGCGCACACTGCATCGCGTGCGCAGCATCGAGCTGGCGCTGAACATCCGGCCCGACAACCTCGCCTCGAACCCGCCGGAGCACCGCGAGGGCGCGGCGCGTGAGTGACGCGACGCTCGGCGACCTGCAGGGGCCGGCGGGCAACACGTACGACAAGTACGAGACCCGCAACCCGGTCGCGCGACGCCTCGTCGCGGGGTTCCTGAAGGAGCTCGACGCGCAGGTGCGGTGGTCGGGCGCGGGCAGCGTGCTCGACGTCGGCTGTGGAGAGGGCATCGGCACGACCCGCATGGCCGGCGTGCTGCCCGAGGCCCGCGTGGTCGGTCTCGACGTCGCCGACCCGGGTCTGCTCGCGGAGTGGAAGACGCGGCAGCACGACCGCATCGAGTTCGTCGCCGGATCCGCCTACGACCTGCCGTTCGAGGACGACTCGTTCGACCTGGTCTCGGCGATCGAGGTGTTCGAGCACCTGGAGCGCCCCGAGCGCGCCCTCGCCGAGCTGGCGCGCGTGTCGCGGCGCGGCGTGCTGCTGTCGGTGCCGTGGGAGCCCGTCTGGCGCGGAGTGAACATGGCCGCCGGGCGCTACGTGCGGCAGTACGGCAACACACCCGGGCACATCAACCACTGGACGCGGCGAGGGTTCGTCGCGCTCGCCGGCACCGCCGGCGAGGTCGTCGCCGTGCGACGGCCGTTCCCGTGGACGATGGTCGCCGTCCACGTCCGCCCGTGATCGCGCGCCTCCGGCGCCTCGCGGGCTCGCCGGTGGGGAAGGTCGCCGGCGCGGTGCTCGGCCTGGTCATCCTGGCACTGCTGCTGCAGCGGCTGCACGACCTGTGGCAGGAGCACCCCGTGCCGCTCGACGACGCCAGCCGGCCTCTGCTCGTGCTGGCGTTGCTGGCCTCGCTGGTGGCGATGACCGCGTACGCGATGACGTGGGCGCCTGCGCTGCGGGCGGCCGGTGCCGAGCCGGTGCGCGACATGGTCGCGGCGTACTATGCAGGCGGCCTCGGCAAGTACCTGCCGGGCGGTGCGTGGCAGTACGTCGGCCGCGCCGGGCTGCTGGTGCGGCGCGGGGTGCCCGTCGGCCCGGCCTCCGCCAGCCTCGCGCTGGAGGCCCTCGCATCGGCTGCGGCCGCAGCGTTGCTGGCGCCGCTTGCGGCGGGCCCCAGGGGGCTGATCGCGGCCGCCGCGGCGATCGTGCTGGTGCTGGCGCTCGCGCGGCTGGGAGCGGTCGGCCGCCTGGTCCGGCGGGTGCCGGGGTTCAGCGCGGTGGAGTTGCACCGCCTGCCCGGGCTGGTCGCCCGCTATGTCGGCGTGTGGATCATCTTCGGCGTCGCCTTCTGGCTCACCGCACGGGCCCTGTTCGACGTGCCGGCGAGCGACGTGCTGCGCTACGCCGGCGTGTTCGCGGCGGCCTGGGTGGCCGGCTTCGTCGTGGTGATCGCGCCCGGCGGAATCGGCGTGCGCGAGGCGGTGATCGTGGCGCTCCTGCGGGGCCGCCTGGGCGAAGCCGAGGCGATCGTGCTCGCAACCGCGTCGCGGATCGCCTTCACGATGGTCGATCTCGGCGCCGGCGTGCCGGCCCTGATCGTCCTGCGCCGGGCGCGCGCGGCGCCGTAGACACCCCGTCGCTACGGTACCGGCGTGCCCGACCTTCCCTGGAAGGCCGTCGTGTTCGACCTCGACGGCACCCTCATCGACACCATCCCGCTGATCGTCGCCTCGCACCGCCACGCGGTGCAGACGGTGCTCGGCCGCGACTTCTCCGACGAGGTTCTGCGGTCCGGCATCGGCCGGCCGCTGATCGACCAGATGCGCGTGTTCGACGAGGCGCACGCCCAGGAGCTGTTCGACACCTACCGGGTGTGGAACCACGCCAACACGGCGGCGTTGCTCGGCCGTTTCGACGGCGTCGACAAGGTGCTCGTCCAGCTCGTCGTCGCCGGCGCCCTGCTGGGCATCGCCACCTCCAAGTCGCGCGACGCGGTCGATCTCGCGTTCTCGATCCAGCCGCCCGTCGTGCCCTTCCAGACGATCGTCACGATCGAGGACTCGTCACGGCACAAGCCGAATCCCGAGCCGGTGCTGGTCGCGATCTCACGCCTTGGCGTCGAGGTCTCGGACGCGGTCTACGTCGGCGATGCGCCGTATGACATCGAGGCCGCCCTCGCGGCCGGCTGCGGGGCGGTCGGCGTGACCTGGGGCATGGCGACCGCCGCGGTGCTCGAGGCATCGGGTGCCGAGGCCGTCGCCGAGACGCCCGAGGAGCTGGCCGCGATCCTGCTGGGAACGGCGTGAGCGCCGGCTCCGAGGCGCGGCTCGCGGAGCTGCGCACCGAGATCCGCAGGCACGACCACGCGTACTACGTCAACGACGCCCCGACCGCCGATGACGCGACCTACGACGCGCTGCTGCGCGAGCTGCGCGCGCTCGAGGACGAGCACCCGGAGCTCGTGACGCCCGACTCGCCGACGCAACGCGTCTCGGGCGGTCTGCGCGAGGGCCTGGTCGAGGTCCGCCACCTGCAGCCGATGCTGTCGCTCGCCAACGCCCGCAACGAGGACGAGCTCGTCGCGTGGGACGAGCGGGTGCGCAAGCAGCTCGCCGCGGCCGGCATCGACGAGGCCCCGAAGTACGTCACCGAGCTGAAGATCGACGGCCTCGCGATCTCGCTGCTGTACCGCGACGGCCAGTTCGTGCGCGGCGCGACCCGCGGGAACGGCGAGGTTGGCGAGGACGTGACGGCCAACCTCCGGACCGTCCGCGTGCTGCCGCTCGTGATGGAAGACTCCGATCCGCCTGCGCTGGTGGAGGTGCGCGGCGAGGTGTACCTGCCGACGGCCGCCTTCGCGCGCCTCAACGAGGAGCGCGCGGCGCTCGGCCGGCCGGTCTACATGAATCCGCGCAACACGGCCGCCGGATCGCTTCGCCAGCTCGATCCCGGCGTGTCGGCGCGGCGCCCGCTGGCGGTCTGGTGCTACGCGGTCGGCGCGCTCGAGGGCATCGAGTTCGACTCCCACCACGCCGCGCTCGACTGGCTGCGGGAGCGCACCTTCCCGGTCAACCCCGAGACGAAGATCCACGACTCGATCGGCGGCGTGCGCGACGAGTGCCGTCGCGTCGGTGCGGAGCGCGCGTCGCTGCCGTACGAGATCGACGGCGTCGTCGTGAAGGTCGACTCCTTCGCCATGCAGCGCGCGCTGGGCGCGGTCGGGCGCGACCCGCGCTGGGCCGTGGCGTTCAAGTTCCCGGCCACCACGCGCACCACCAAGCTGCTCGACATCGGCGTCAACGTGGGGCGGACCGGCGCGCTGAACCCGTTCGCGATCCTCGAGCCGGTCGAGGTGGGCGGCGTGATCGTGAAGCTCGCGACGCTCCACAACGAGGAGGACATCCACCGCAAGGACGTCCGCATCGGCGACACCGTGATCGTGCAGCGCGCCGGTGACGTGATCCCGCAGGTGGTCGGGCCGGTGCTCGAGTTGCGGCCGGACGACGCACGCGCCTTCACCATGCCCGAGCGCTGCCCGGCGTGCGACCAGCCGATCGCGAAGCCCGAGGGCGAGGCGCAGCACCGGTGCGTGAACCCGCGCTGCCCGAGCCGCGGCGTGGAGCTGATCAAGCACTTCGTCTCCCGCGGCGCCCTCGACATCGAGGGCGTCGGCGAGAAGCTCGTGGTGCGGCTGTTCGAGCTGGGGCTCATCAACCGGCCGAGCGACCTCTACAAGCTCACGATCGAGGATCTGCTGCCGCTGGACGGCTTTCAGGAGAAGTCGGCGGCGAACGTGATCGCGTCGCTCGAGGCGTCCAAGCGGCGGCCGTTCGGCTCCGTGCTGTTCGGCCTCGGCATCCCGCACGTCGGCTCCGTGATCGCGCAGTCGCTGGCGCGCCACTTCGGATCGCTGGCGGCGCTGCAGGAGGCGTCGGAGGAGGAGATCGCCGCCGTACCGGGCGTCGGCATGGTGATCGCCGAGGCCGTCGTGGCCTGGTTCGGCGACCCCGACCATCAGGCGCTCGCCGGCGACCTCGCTGCGGCCGGCGTCCGTCTCGAGCTGATGGAGGACGAGCGGCCGCCGGCCGACGGCCGCCTGACGGGGAAGACGTTCGTACTCACAGGCACGCTCTCGATCCCGCGGGCCGACGCGGAGCGCCGCATCGTCGCGGCGGGCGGCAAGGTGATCGGCTCGGTATCGGCGAAGACCGACTATGTGGTGGCCGGCAACGAGGCCGGCGCGAAGCTCGCGAGGGCCGAGAAGCTGGGCGTCGCGGTGCTCGACGAGGCCGGCCTGGAAACGGTGCTCGAGCCCTAAGCCGCCCCGTCCGCCGTGCACCAGTCGAGGATGCTGGCGAACGGACGCTCGCGGAGCGCCCCGAACAACGTGTCGCGGGTCAGCCGCGAGCGCGTCGTGGCGGGGCTCGTGATGCCGCAGAGCAGCCGCGCCTGCTGGCGGGGCTCGCCGAGCGCGCCGGGATGCGCATCGACCAGCACGGCGAGTTCGGCGCGGTCGATGTCGATCGGCGCCGGCCGGGCGGTCGGCAGCGGCCCGACGGGGCCATCGAGACACACCGTGCAGTGACCGCACGGTCCGTCCAGCGTCTCGCCGAAGTGGCCGACCAGGAACTGCACCTGGCAGGTGGGCGACTCGACCAGCGCGAGCACCTGGGCGATGCGCTCGGTCTCGGCCCGCTCGCGGCGCGCGAAGCGCTCGGCGAGCTCGTCGACGAGGGCGTCTGGGTCGGCGGGCGCCGTCCGCAGGGTGAAGCGCTGGCGTGCCTCGGCGGCCTCCGCGACGATCAGTCCCTGTTCGGCCAGGTAGTCGATCGCCGCCGTCACGCGGTCACGATCGACGCCGAGCGCGGCCGCTGCCTCGTCGGGCACGATCGACGTCCAGGTGCGGGCGGTCCGCCCGGCTTCGACGACACCCCGCAAAAAGGTCGCCCGCTCGCCCTGAAACCGCTCGTAGACGTCGTCGAACGTGGTCTGCGGCCGGATCCGGTAGCCGGCGTAGAACGGCGTGCCCTGGCTGAGGACGCCCTGCAGCTCGAGATAGGTGAGCGCCGTGCGCAGCACCAGCGGGCGCATGTCGAGCCGTCCGGCGAGGTCGTACTCGGCGACCGCAAACGGCTCACCGACCGGGTTGCGCAGCAGGCCGGAGATGAGGCCGGCGAGGGCAGCGCGCGTGGGCGTGTCGCCGTAGGCGAAGTTCTCGAGGCCCGGCACGTCGTCGGCGCAGGCCAGCATCTCGCAGACGGCGGGGAGGCCGTCGCGGCCGGCGCGACCCGTCTCCTGCGCATACGACTCGAGCGACTTCGGCAGGCTCGCGTGGTAGACGTAGCGTACGTCGGCGCGGTCGATGCCCATGCCGAACGCGATCGTCGCGACGACGATGCCGCGATCGGCCGTCGCCCACCACTCCTGCACCGCCTCGCGGTCGGCCGTCGCCATGCCGGCGTGGTAGGCGCGGGCGGGCAGGCCGGCGCCGGCCAGCTGGCGGGCGACGTCGACGGCCTGCCGCTGGAAGGTGACGTAGACGATCGCCGGCCCCGGGGGGCGCGACTGCAGCCGCTGCAGCAGCACCGCCTCGCGCGTCTCACGCGTGACGGGCGAGGTGCGCAGCTCGAGGTTGGGGCGGTGGAACCCGGTCACCACCGCGTCGCCGTCTGCGATCTCGAACCCGGCGCAGATGTCGCGCACCACCTGGGGCGTGGCGGTCGCCGTGAGGGCCAGCACGCGCTCGGCGCCGAGCTCGCGGGCGCGACGCGCGAGCTTCAGGTAGTCGGGCCGGAAGTTGTGGCCCCACTCGGAGATGCAGTGCGCCTCGTCGACCGCGAACAGCGAGATCTGGGTGCGCTCCAGCAGCGACAGGAAGCGCTCGTTGTTGAAGCGCTCGGGCGCCACATAGAGGAGCCGCAGGTCACCGGAGGCGATCCGGCTGGTGACCGCGCGCGTCTCGTCGAACGGCACGCTCGAGTCGAGGCGCGCGGCGGCGACGCCGATGGCCGTGAGCGCGTCGATCTGGTCCTTCATCAGCGCGATCAGCGGCGAGACGACCACCGTCAGGCCAGCGAGCAGCAGCGACGGCAGCTGGTAGCAGAGGCTCTTGCCGCCGCCGGTCGGAAACACGGCGAGGGCGGATCGTCCGGCCAGCAGGGTGTCGATCACCTGCTCCTGACCGGGCCGGAAGTCTTCCAGGCCGAATCGCTCGGCGAGCAGGCGTCGCGCGGTCTCGGCCACTGCGGGCAGGGTAGGCGACCCTGCTGACCCCGGGGAGCGCTAGACCCGCGCCAGCACGGACGCCATCGCGGAGGGCTCCACGCAGGCGCAGCCGATCGTCGCCGGACCGTGCGCGGCACGCACGACGCGTACCACCTCGGCAGGCACGTCGGCCGCCAGCACGTCGCCGTTCGCCAGGGTCAGCGTGAGGCGCAGCTCCGTGCCGACCTGCAGCTCGTGGCCCTCGACCCAGAACGCGATCCCGGACGGCGAGACGTCGCGGACCGCGGCGTGGATCGCCTCGACGTCGACGGTGGCGTGCACGGCCAGCGGCAGGTTCGGGGCGATGCGCGGCTCGCCGCGCCGGTCGACGCGGCGGATCGACCCGAGCGACAGGCGCAGGCACGCCGCGGTTGTCGGCAGCACGATCGCCGTGCCGCGGTACGCGCGCGGCGCGTCCGTCCACGCGATCTCGAGCGCCGTACCGGCCGGCAGCACCGGCGGGAGCGCGATGGTGACGTCGTCGTCGCCGAGCCCCGCCACGGTCGTCCACATCGCGTTGCCGTCGGGCAGCGTCACGGCCAAGGGGGTGCCGCGCGCAGGGCGCGGCGCAGCCGGGTGCCACTCGACCGCCGACTGGTAGCTGGAGGCACTGCGCGGGGGCACAGACATAGACAGATTTCATCAGTTTTAGGTCGAGTGTTGCAGCACCCGATCGGGGGAACCGCCCTCAGCCGAGGCCGGCAGCGGCGAGCGCCGCCAGCGCGCACGCCTCGTCCTCCTCGGACAGGGCGCCGGAGATGCCGAACGCGCCGACCGGGTTTCCGTCGTGCATGATCGGTACGCCGCCGGCGAACACGATCATGCGCCCGCCGAGCGTGGTCGCGAAGCCCCAGTCGCCGTTGCCGGGCAGGCTTGCCTCGGCCGCCTCGCTCGTCTTCATGCCCCACAACGCCGACGTGTACGCCTTGTCGGTGGCGATCGCCAGCGCGCCCAGTGGCGCGTTGTCCATTCGCGCCGAGGCAACCACGTGGCCGCCCCGGTCGGTGACGCAGCCGGCCAGCCCCAGGCCGAGCCGCGTCGCCTCGTCGCGCATGTGCCCGAGCACCGTCAGTGCCAGGTCGACGCCGATGTCCCGGCCGTCGAGCAGTCCCTCCATGCGAGCCCTCCTCACATCGTGATCACGCCGCGTGCGAGCACGCCGCGCTGCAGGTCGTCGTACGCCTCGTTGATCTCGTCGAGCCGGTAGGTGCGCGTGACGAGGCCGTCGAGGTCGAGCTTGCCGAGCCGGTACAGGTCGAGCAGGCGCGGCATGTCGACGCGCGGCCGCGAGGAGCCCATGAACGAGCCCTTCAGCGTCTTCTCGGACAGCGCCAGCTCGAACGGCGAGATCGAGCCCGTCTCGCCCTCCTTGGAGAGCCCGATCTGGACTGCGGTGCCGCCCGCGCGGACGGCGGCGAACGCCTGCTCCATCGTGCGCGGCGAGCCGAACGCGTCAAAGGCGTAGTGCGGCCCCCCGCCGGTGGCGGCGCGAATGGCGGCCACCGGGTCACCGTCACGGGCGTCGACGACATCGGTCGCACCGAAGTCGCGTGCGAACCCGAGGTGGCGCTCGTCGACGTCGACGGCGACGATGCGGCGGGCGCCGAGCATGCGCGCGGCCTGGATGACGTTCAGGCCGATGCCGCCGCAGCCAATCACGGCGACGTCCGATCCGAGCTCGATCCGGGCGGTGTTCATGACGGCGCCGAAGCCGGTGATGACCGCGCAGCCCACCAGGGCCGCCCGGTCGGCGGGGATGTCCGAGCCGCACACCAGCAGCTGCTCCTCCGGGATCACCGCGTGTTCGGCGAAGCACGAGATGCGCCCGTAGTGGTGCACGACGTCGCCGTTCAGCCGGCGGATCCGTGTGGTGCCGTCGAACAGCGTGCCGTCGGGGTTCGTGTACCCGTCGCACAGCATCGGGCGGCCCACCGTGCAGTAGTCGCAGCGGCCGCAGTTGGGGCGCAGGATGAACACGCAGCGGTCGCCCTCGCGGACCGTCGTGACGCCGTCGCCGACGGACTCGACGATCCCGCAGCCCTCGTGGCCGAGGACGACGGGGAGCGGGGTGGAGGCGTGCCCGAGCATCCAGTGCAGGTCCGAGTGGCAGACGCCGGCCGCCTCGACCTGCAGGCGCACCTCGCCGGGGCCGGGGTCGGCGAGCTCGATCTCCTCGACCTGGAGCGGCTCGTTGGCCGCGAACATGACAGCTGCTCGGGTGCGCATGGAGCGCGATGCTACCGCGCCAGCACCCCGCGCAGGACGGTCAGCGCGCGCTCCCGGTGCGTCCGCAGCTCCGCCACGCAGCGCGGCACGTCGCGCGCCCTGGCCGCGGCGACGATCTCACGGTGCGCGCGGTCGGCCTCGTCCTCGCCGCCGGGCGTGCCGTAGTAGATCGCGCGGTACGCCTCGGTGCCGTCCCACAGCAGCCGGATCAGGCGCAGCTGCTGCTCGGATCCGGCCAGCCCGTAGAGCAGGAAGTGGAAGCGGCGGTTGGCTGCCAGCTCGGTCGTGACGTCGCCCTCGACGGCCGCGTCGCGGCAGGCCGCCGCGGCCTCCTCCAGCTCGTCGATGTCGTCGTCGGTCGCCAACGGCAGGCCGCGCTCGACGGCGTCGCGCTCGAGCAGCGCCCGCAGGTGGTAGATCTCCTCGAGGTCGGCGTAGTCGAGTTCCGTGACCGCGTAGCCCTTGCGTGCCACGTAGGTCACGAGCCCCTCCGACTCGAGCGCGCGCAGGGCCTCGCGAACCGGGATCAGCGAGACCCCGATCTGCGCGGCCACGGCGTCCTGTCCGACGCGGTCACCCGGTGCCAGGTCGCCCCGGGCGATCGCCCGCCGCAGCCACGTGACCGCAGCCTGCTGGGCGGTCAGCAGCTCCATCAGCGGAACGCCTGGATGCCCGTGACCGCCCCGCCGATCACCAGCGCGTGCACGTCGTGCGTACCCTCGTACGTGTAGACGGACTCGAGATTGTTCATGTGCCGGATGACGGGGTACTCGAGCGTGATGCCGTTGCCGCCGAGCACGGTGCGGGCCATGCGCGCGACCTCGAGCGCTCCCCGCGCGTTGCCGAACTTACCCATCGAGACGTGCTCGGGGCGCACCAGCCCGGCGTCCTTGAGGCGGCCGATCTGGAGCGCGACGAGGGTGCCGCGGTTGATCTCGGTCGCCATCTCGGCCAGCTTCAGCTGCTGCAGCTGCGTGCCGCCGATGGGCTTGGAGAACGCGATCCGGGTCTTCGAGTACTCGAGCGCCGACTGGTAGCACGCCCGGCCGGCGCCGACGGCGCCCCAGACGATGCCGTAGCGGGCCTCGTTGAGGCACGACAGCGGGCCGCGCAGGCCGCGCACCTCGGGCAGCATCGCGTCGGCGGGCACGCGGACGTCGGACAGCACGAGCTCGGACGTGATCGAGGCCCGCAGCGAGATCTTGTGCTTGATGTCGGGCGTCGTGAAGCCCTTCGTCCCCTTCTCGACCAGGAATCCGCGAATGCCGTCGTCGGTCTGGGCCCACACCACCGCGACGTCCGCCACGGAGCCGTTGGTGATCCACATCTTGGCGCCGTTCAGGATCCAGTCGTCGCCGTCGCGGCGCGCGTGCGTGCGCATCGCGCCGGGGTCGGATCCGGCGTCCGGCTCGGTCAGGCCGAAGCATCCGAGCGCCTCGCCCGTGGCCATCCGCGGCAACCAGTGCTGCTTCTGCTCCTCGGAGCCCCACTTCCAGATCGCGAACATCGACAGCGAGCCCTGGACGGACACGAGGCTGCGGATGCCCGAGTCGCCGGCCTCCAGCTCGAGGCAGGCGAGGCCGTACGCGACGGCGCTCGCGCCCGCGCAGCCATACCCCTCGAGGTGCATGCCGAGCAGGCCGAGCTTGCCGAGCTCGGGCGCCAGCTCCATCGGCAGGATGCCCTCTTCGAACCAGTCCGCGACGTTCGGCAGCACGTGCTCGCCGACCCAGGCCCGGACGGTGTCGCGGATCAGCCGCTCCTCGTCGGACAGCAGGGTGTCGATCTCGAGGTAGTCGAGGGGGTCGATCGGCTTCGTCGAGGTGGTCGTGGACGTGGACACCGGAGCTCCTTCAGGCGATGGAATGCGTGAATCCTATAGGATCTAGGATTGTTGGCGCAACCCGGAGGTCGCTAGCCTTGCGCGGATGAAGGGCCATTTCGCGACGCGCGCACTGTCGATCGACCCGGACGCGGTGGCGCCGGACGGGGCGGAGGTGCGCCTGCTCTGTGCGCTGGCGGGCGGCTCGATGGCCCACTTCCGGCTGCCGCCGGGCGCGTGCTCAACGGCCGTCGTCCACCGCACCGTCGGCGAGCTGTGGTTCGTGGTCGCCGGCGAGGGCGAGCTGTGGCGGGAACGGGAGGGCGTGGCCGAGACCGTCGCGTTGCAGCCCGGCGTGGCGGTGTCGATCCCGGTCGGGACGTCGTTCCAGTTCCGCGCCGCCGCGGCGTCGGAGGTGGCGGTGGTCGGCGTCACGATGCCGCCGTGGCCCGGCGGCGGCGAGGCCGTCGCGGTGCCCGGCGCCTGGCAGGCTCAGACCGGCGTGACGTCGTCGCCGACGCGGATCACACCCGGCTCGACGACCGTGGCGTAGACGCCCAGCGGCGGCTCGCCACCGGCCATCGGCGTGCGGTGCGCGAGGATGGCCTTCAGCACCGGATAGTCGCGCGTCGCCGTATCGGGGTCGCGCGTCATCAGCACGCATCGCGGCACCTGGCCGCCGACGCGCACGACGGCGGCTCCGATGCGCACGTCGCGACTCGTCCACCCGTCCTCCTCGTAGATTCCGGTGCCGGCGATCTCAACCGACATCTTGAACCGCCGCGCGCCGAGGTCGGGGACGCCGAGCTCGCTGGCGACGCGCTCGACCGAGGCGCCGCCGATGAGCGTGATCGGACCGGGCGCGCCCCGGCCGACGGGCGTCTGGATCAGGACCAGCTCGCGGCCGGTGCGGGCGGACAGCGCAGCGGCCCAGGGGCCGGAGACGAGCTCGCCCGGCACCTCGCGCCTGCCGTACGCGTACGCCGTCGTCGCCTCGCCGGTTTGCACGACGCCGGTCACGGCCTCGCCGTCGGCGAAGGTGATCGAGAGCGTGCCGGTGCCGCCGTCCCACTCGGATGTCGTGCCGGCCAGCTCCGGGAGGTCCGCCCCGTACAGCGCCCTCGCGTTGTCGACGATCACGAAGCGGCGGTCCTCGGCGATGCCGCCCGGGACGAGCGTCAGCGTCGAGCGCTCGGTCTGGTTGAGGCCCTTGACCGGCGAGGCACGCAGGTACGACACGGTTCCCACGGCGCGCAGCATCCTCAGACGGAGCCGGCCGGCCGCTCGAGGCCGAGCGACTCCTTGAAGCTCTCCCACACCATCCGGTGGAACCGGGCGATCGCGCTCTCCGACGCCGGCATCAGCCGACCCTCCGGCACCATCTTCGAGCGCAGACCGGGCTGCTGCAGGCGCACGGCCTCGGCGTCCTCGCGCAGCGTGCGGTCGTACATGCCGACCCATTCGTTGACGAAGGCCTCCTCGAGGCCCTCGCGGGCGAAGAAGTGGGAGTGCGAGTCGCACGTCTGCGGCCCGGTCGGCGTGATGATGCCCGGGAAGGCCACGTACTCGTCCATCACGATGAAGCTGGCCGGCCAGATGAAGATGTAGCGGAACTCGCCGGTGGCCTTGGAGAACTCGCGCGCCTTCGGGTTCGGGACGGTGAACTGGCCGAGGATGCGGTCCTGGTTGACGTACTGGTACGTGCCGTGGTCGACGTCCCAGGCGTCGGCGAACGACGTGCCGTGGATGGTCGTGCAGTGGTAGCACTCGCTGGCGTTCTCGACCCAGACCTTCCAGTTCGCGGGGATCGAGTACGACGAGCGGGAGTGGTACGTGTAGCCGGAGAAGTCCATTCCGTGCCCGGCGGCGAGCGCCTCGAAGCCCGGGTACGCCTCGCGCAGCGGCGGCGCGTGCGGGTCGGGGTTGACCCAGACGAGCGGGCCCCACGTGTCGACGGAGACCGGGACGAGCGAGAAGTCGGCCCTGTCGAAGCCGGGCTCGGCCTCGGCGCGCGGGGCGCGGTTGAGGCGCCCGTCCAGCTCGTACGTCCATGCGTGGTACGCGCACTGCAGCAGCTTGCGGCAGCCGTCCTCGGTGGCGACCGGGTACGCGCGGTGGCGGCAGACGTTGACGAAGCCGTGCAGCTCGCCGTCGCGGGCGCGGGTGACCAGGATCGGCACGTGCCCTGCGCGGCAGACGATGTGGTCGCCGACGTTGGCGAGCCGTTCCAGCGGGCCGGCGATCACCCAGGAGCGGGTGAAGATCGAGTCGAGCTCGAAGTCGTAGATGGCGGGATCGGAGTACCAGCGGGCGGGGAACGTCCGATCGGCGTCCAGCGCGGCCTCGACCGCGGCCGGGTCGATGCCGAGACGGTCGAGCTCAGCGGTCGTCAAACGAGATCCTCCTCCCACCACTCGGCGGGGTTGCGGGTGTCCATCGCGCGTGCCTCCTCGGACTGACGCAGCTCGACGCGGCGGATCTTGCCACTGATGGTCTTCGGCAGCTCGGCGAACTCGAGACGGCGGACGCGCTTGTACGGCGCGAGGCGCTCGCGCACGAACGCGAGGATGGCGCGCGCCGTCTCCTCGTCGGGCGTCTGTCCGGGTACGAGCGTGACGAAGGCCTTCGGGACGGCGAGCCGCACCGGGTCGGGGCTCGGCACGACCGCCGCCTCGGCGACCGCCGGGTGCTCGATCAGCGCGCTCTCGAGCTCGAACGGCGAGATGCGGTAGTCGGACGCTTTGAACACGTCGTCGGTGCGCCCGACGAAGGTCAGGTAGCCGTCGGCGTCGCGGAGGGCGACATCACCGGTGTGGTACACGCCGTCGCGCGTCGCCTCGGCGGTCTGGGAGGCGGCGTCGCGGTAGCCGGTCATCAGGCCGAGCGGGCGGTCTGCGAGGTCGATGCAGACCTCGCCCTCGCCGGGGCCGGAGACGCGGGCGCCGTCGGTGTCGACGAGGACGACGGGGTACCCGGGCGCGGGGCGGCCCATCGAGCCGGTGCGGACCGGCTCGCCGACGAAGTTGCCGACTTGGAGGGTGGTCTCGGTCTGCCCGTAGCCGTCGCGGATGGTGATGCCCCAGCCGCGCTCGACCTGCGCGATCACCTCGGGGTTGAGCGGCTCGCCGGCGCCGATCAGCTCGCGGAGGGCGACGGGGTAGGCGGCGAGGTCTTGCTGGATCAGCAGCCGCCAGACGGTGGGTGGCGCGCACAGCGATGTCACGCGATGCTCGACGAGCGCGTCGAGGAGCGGCGGCGCGTCGAACCGCGGCTGGTTGAAGATGAACACGGCCGCCTCGGCGTTCCACGGTGCGAACACGCACGACCAGGCGTGCTTCGCCCAGCCGGGCGACGAGATGTTGAGGTGCACGTCGCCAGGCCCGATGCCGAGCCAGTACATGGTGGAGAGGTGGCCGGCGGGGTAGCTGGCGTGCGTGTGCTCGACGAGCTTCGGCAGCTGGGTGGTGCCGCTGGTGAAGTACAGGAGCAGCGGGTCGCCGGCGGCAGTCGGGCCGTCCGGCGTAAAGCCCGGGTGCGCGTCGGCGACGGTGGCGTAGTCGTGCCAGGCGGTCGGAGCGTTGCCGACGGCGATCTGCTGCCCGGTGAACCGGAGGCCGGCGAAGCGGTCGCAGAGCGCGGCGTCGCAGACGATCACGGCGACGTTGCCGCGCGTGAGCCGGTCGGCGAGGTCGTCGGGGGTGAGCAGCGTGGATGCTGGGATCAGGACGACGCCGAGCTTCATCGCGGCGAGCATCGAGACCCACAGCTCCGGGACGTTGCCGAGCATCAGCAGCATCCGGTCGCCGCGCCCGAGGCCGAGGTCACGGAGCCCGTTCGCGAACCGGTCGGACGCCGCCGACAGCTCGCCGAACGTGAGCTTCGTCGAGTCGCCGCCCTGTGTCACGACATGCAGGGCGAGCGCGTCACGGGCCGGTACCCGGTCGAACCAGTCGATCGCCCAGTTGAACTCGCGGAGGTCCGGCCACGCGAACTCCCGCTGTGCCCGCGCATCGTCGCCGCGACAGGCGAGCAGCAGGTCGCGGGCAGCCTTGAAAGCGTCGCTGTCGCTCATGGGCGCGAGTGTAGCGATGGAGGGCGGTGCAATTGCACGGAACGGGCCGTGCAATTGGACGCGAAGGCCCGTGCACTTGCACGCCGGAAGCCGTGCAGTTGGACGCGGGAAGCCGTGCAGTTGGACGCGACGAGCCATCCGCCTGAACACGACCGGCCCGCCCGGGGTTGAAAAGAGGGATACGTGCAAGTGCACGAAACGCGCCGTGCACTTGGCGGCTCGAGGACGCTGGCGCCCCGGACGCCCCGGCGCCGCTCAGACGGGCGAGAGCAGCGCGTCGACCTCGCTCCGCCGCGGGAGCGAGGGCTGGGCGCCGTGGCGGCGGACGGCAACCGTGCCGGCAGTGACCGCGAACCGCAGCGCGTCGGTGTCCGACATCTGTTCAAGGAGGCTCACGACGAGCGCTGCGGTGAATGCGTCACCGGCGGCGGTGCCGTCGACGACCGGTACGGCGGGCGGCCGGCAGTACGCAACCTCGACGCCGTCGCGGAGCAGGCGTGCACCTTCCGCGCCCATCGTGACGGCGACCAGGCGGCCGGCGGACACGCCGGGCACGGCTGCGAACTCGTGCCGGTTGGCGACGATCAGGTCGGCACGCTCGAGCACGCCTGACGGCAGTGGCCGAGGTGGCGCGACGTTGATCGCGAGGAATCCCGTGCACTGTGCGGCGGCCGCCGCAATCACCTCGTCGCGAACCTCGAGCACGATCAGCACCGCGCCGGCCCCCGCGACGTCGACATCGGTCGCTGCGACCGCGAGGTTGGCCCCGCCGACCGTCACGATCATCGTGTCGCCCACGCGGTCCACGAAGATGAACGCCTGGCCCGAGTCCTGCCCGAGCCGGCGGGTCGCCGTGATGTCGATTCCCTCGGCCGCCAGGGCCTGCAGCAGCGTGTCGCCGTGCGTGTCCTCACCGACCGCTCCGACGAACCTGACGTGGGCACCGAGACGGGCCGCCGCGACCGCCTGGTTCGCGCCCTTCCCGCCCGGAATCAGCGCGAACGACGTCGATGCGAGCGTCTCGCCGGCCTCGGGCAAACGCTCGAGTCGCGCGACGAGATCGATGTTCGCGCCGCCGACGACGTCGATTCGCATCGCGCAATCGTATCCTTCACGTCGTGCTCGCAGGACCCGCAACGACTGGCAGCGTCGACCTCGACCGAGCGCTCGGCGGTCTCTACTGGGGCGACAACGTCGTCTTCGAGGTGCGGAAGGCCGGCCAGGAGCTGCCGTTCTTCACCGCGCTCGCCGCCGAGACGGAGCAATCAGGTGCAATTGCACGGGTTGCGCTGGACGACTCGGCCGACATCGAAGCGACGATCATCGACGGCCGGCTCGGCCAGCACGACCGGCCCGGCGCCCTCCTGCAGGCGGTGCGAGCGTTCGGCCGCGCCCACGAGCGCAGCGTGCTGCTGTTCGACTCGCTCGACCTGATGGTGGAGCGGTGGGGCATCGAGACGACGCGCCGGTTCTTCGCGCGCTGCTGTCCGCTGCTGCTCGAGCTTGGCGCCGTCGCGTACTGGACGGTCTCCCTCACGGCGGATCTCGCGCCGCTGCGGAGCGCCGTGCTCGACATCACGCAGTGCGTGCTGGCCCTCGACGAGCACCGATTGCGCGTCGTCAAGGCCGACGGCCGCACGCCCGGCATCGAGGGCACCGTCTACGCGTACCTCGGCGGCACCGCGCTCCGGATCGCGCCGGCAACCTCGCGGCTGGCGGCCGCCCTGAAGTCCGTGCGCGAGGCACGCGGGTTGTCGCAGACGGAGCTGGCCCGCGTGGCGGGCGTCTCGCCGAGCGCGATCTCGCACGCCGAGCGCGCGCAGTCGGGCCTCTCGCTCGACACGCTCGTCGACCTCGCCGGCCGGCTCGGCGTGTCGCTGGACGACCTCCTGCGCGGATCGGACGGGCCCGGCTACCGGCTGGCCCGACGGCTCGATCCGCGCGAGCGAAGCGCCGGCGGTGCGCTGCCGTTGCTGGACGACGCAGGCGTCGGCATGCGGATCGTGCTCGTGCGCCTCGCCCGCGGCGAGTCCGGCACGCCATCGGTCGCGCACAAGGGCGTCGAGTCGATCGCCGTCGCGACGGGGCTCGTGCAGGTCCGCCACGGCGAGCGTCACGCCGCACTGCGCGCCGGCGAGGCGCTGGTGGCCGAGCGAGCGCCGATCAGCGGCTGGCGCAACCTCGGCGACAGTGACGCCGTGTTCTTCTGGATCCTGCGCGACTGAGCGCGCGCTACCGGATCGCGAGCGGGTTGATCGGCGAGCCGACCGCCCCGATGAACGGCAGCGGCGGTGCCGTGAACAGGAAGTCCCAGCGGTTGTCGGTGCGGCACGCGGCCGCAAGGTCGTCGAGCTCGAAGATCTCGCCGATCAGAAGGCCGAGGTAGACGATCCCAACGGCGTGAAACGGGAGGTCGAGCTCGTAGCGGCTCGGCACCACCTCGAACGCCCAGTTGTCACACGCCACGGCCGCGATGTCGTGGTCGCGCAGCCACGGCAGCGAGTCCCACCCGAGGCCGGGCTCGTCGTGCTCGATGAACTGGTCCCACGCGCCTTCGCGCTGGATCCGGCCGATGTGCCCGGTGCGGACCAGCAGCGCGTCGCCTGGCTCGACGCCGACGCCCTGGGCGGCGAGCGTCGCCTCCAGCTCGGCGACCGTGATGTGGTGGTCGGCTGCGAGCGCATCGACGCCGAGGTGTCCGGCGACGTCGGCCAGCACGCCGCGCGTGAACACCTTGTCGCGAAGCACGGCGATGTCGTTCTCGGCGGCGCCCTTTGCGCCCACCATCTCGCACGGCCGGCCGTTGTACATGTGGTAGTCGTGGAAGCAGTGCGCGAGCGAGTCCCATTGGGTCGCAGCCTGGAGGGACATCGTGACGATGTCGTCGGCGAAGCCGTGGCCGGCGAGCCCGAAGGCCGACTGGACGCCGGCGCGGACGTCGGCGCCCGTGGCAACCATGGAACGCTGCGGGTTGAGCCGGTACGACGCCTTGTACTGCGGCGTGTCGGCCTCGAAGTCGACGGCGAGGGAGAACACCTCGCCGGTCTTCACCAGGCCGGCCGCCGCGACGCGCTTCTCGGCCGTGATGTGGTTGACCGTACCGAGCTGGTCGTCCGGTCCGAACCGGCCCCAGTTCGACACACGCTCGATGAGCTCCGTCGCGTTCATGCGGTCACCTTCAGACGCTGGAGCCGGGGCAGCACGTCGCTCGCGAACAGGCGCAACGACGCTTCCGCCTCGGCGTAGGGGACGCTCGCGTAGCGGAACGCGAACGCGATGTGGTCGGTGCCGATGGTGCGGGCAGCTGCCTCGCACTTCTCGACGATCTGGTCGGGCGTGCCCCAGATCTGATCCTCGGCGAAGCGGCGGAGGTCGTTCTCCTTGTCCGCCAGGCCGTAGTGGTTGATGGCCGTCTCGCGATAGGCGCGAGCGTAGCGCTGACCGAGCTCGGCCGCCTTGCCGGCGTCGCGGTCGCAGAAGGCGTAGCTGAGCAGCACGCAGGGCGGCGGCTCGTAGCCGACGGCGGCCGTGAATCGCTCCTTGTGGCGGTCGACCTGCTCGGCGACCTCCTCCCAGCCGCGCAGGATGATGCGGACGAGCGGGAGGCCGGCGTCGGCGGCGCGGTCGAGCGACTGCGGCGAGCCGGCCGCCATCAGGATGCGGTCCTTGAAGTCGGTGCGCGGCGTCGGGCGGATGGCGATGTCCGGCTCGCCCGCACGGCGCAGCACGCCGGTTTTGAGCGCCTCGAGCAGCAGGTCGAGGTTCGCCTCGAAGCGCCGGCGGCCCTCGTCGAGATCCATCCCGAAGGCGCTGAACTCGCGTACCGCCTCGCCCTTCCCGATGCCGAGCAGCAGCCGCCCCTCGGACAGGTAGTCGAGGATCACGGTCTGCTCGATGACACGCAGCGGGTCGTTCCAGGGCAGCACGACGACCATCGAGCCGAGGCCCATCTTCGGGTACCGGCCGGCGATGAACGACAGGACGGTGAGCGGGGCGGGCGCGAGGTTGTAGTCGCCGAAGTGGTGCTCGGTGACCCAGAACGAGTCGAAGCCGAGCTCGCCCGAGAGGTTCGCCAGCGACAGTTCGTGCGACATGCGCGCCTGGTCGGGCAGCGGGTCGGGCTCGCTCACGACGTTCCCCTGGGGGAACATCGCGTACCCGGCCTTCATTGAAGGTTTCCTGGAAATGGACTGGCCATTGAGCTATTTTTACCGGGATGGAGGACGACGTCAACTCGCTGCTGCTCCGGCCGATCCGCAGCGGCAACGTGTTCGAGGAGACGGTCGAGCGGCTCGCGCACGCCGTGCGGCTCGGCCTCGTGCCGCCCGGTGAGCGACTGCCGTCGGAACGCGACCTCGCGACGCGGCTCGGCGTCTCGCGCGCGACGATTCGCGAGGCGGTGCGCGCGCTGCAGCTGGCCGGCCTGGTGGAGACGCGACGCGGCCGCAGCGGCGGCTCGTACGTGATCGACCTCGCCTCGGCCGACTCCGAGCCACGCGCGCGGCTGACCGCGCGGTCGCTCGGGACGGCGCTGCTGGACGCGCTCGACTACCGCTGGGCCGTCGAGCCGGCGGCGGCGGAACTGGCGGCCGAACGAGCCGATCCCGAAGGTGTGGCGAACCTCCGCGTGCTGGCCGGCGAGCTCGCCGCGAGCCACGAGGGCCCCTACCGGGCGCTCGACGCGCGGTTCCACCTCGCCGTCGCCGACCAGGCCCGCACGCCCTCGCTCGCCGCCGCCGTCGCTGACGCCCAGGCGCGCGTCGCCGAGGTGATCGAGCACGTCCAGCCGGTACCCGAGGCGATGCGCCACTCCGACGTCCAGCACCACGCCCTGATCGACGCCATCGAACGCGGCGACCGGGCCGCAGCGCGATCCATCATGGACGAGCACATCTCCGCGACCGCGAACCTGCTGCGCGGCTTCCTCGTCTGACGGGCGGGTTTTCAGAAAGAGGCTCCGGGGAGAAAACGGCATCCACCCGAGTCCCGGAGGTCGACCATGGCCAGCGCTTTCTACACCGTCGTCGTCGATGGAGCGGTCGTCGACTCCCACGAATCGAGCGGCGACGACGAGCAGGGAGCCCGCGCGGCGGCGGTCGCGTCAGCCGACGCCCTCGCAGCGGGTGGCGACCAGGCGGACGTCTACCGCCACGAGCCGACCGGCGAGATCGGCGAGCCTGCGCCGAAACTCATCCACACGGCCGAAGGGCGGCGCGCGCCGGCCTAGGTTGGCGGGTGGTTCGCGGGTGGGCGTGCAATTGCACGGTGCGGGCCGTGCAATTGCAAGGAAGTCGCGTCTCCGTGCGCCGCGTGGTTCGTGCAATTGCACGCTCCGTCCCGTGCAATTGCTCGGGGCCTGCGGCGCGTCCAGCGACACGGCGCGCCGTGTCGCCGCCAATTGCACGACCCGTTCCGTGCAATTGCACGGAACAGCCCGTGCAATTGGACTCCCTAGACGATGAACGTCTCGACGCGCTGCTCGCCGCGGCCGAACCGGTCGAGGCCGAACGGCTCCATCGGGATCGACACGTGCCGACCGCTGATCAGCTCGGCGAGATGCTCGCCGACGGCGGGCGACTGCTGGAACCCGTGGCCGGAGAAGCCGGTGCCGACGTAGAAGCCCGGCAGGCCGGTCGCGCCGACGATCGCGTTGTGGTCGGGCGAGTTCTCGTAGTACCCCCACCACTGGCTCTGGATGGGCAGCTCGGCGATCAGCGGAAGCCGGTGCATCGCGTGGACGGCGAGGTCCTCGAGCTCCGGCTCGCGGCCGCCGAACACGATCCCGGGGCCTTCGCGGTGCGTGTAGAAGCCGGTCGTGAAGTCGATCGTCAGCGGCAGGTCGTCGCCGAGGCCGCCGTTGTCGGGCGAGAAGAACATCCACCGCGCCTCGCCCTCGACGGGGATATCGACGCCGGCCATCGCGCCCACCTCTTTCGACCACGCGCCGGCCGCGCACACGACGGTGTCGGTCGCGATCGGTCCCGCGTCCGTCTCGACGCTCGTGATGCGCCCGTCGACGACCGTGATGCCCGTCGCCGTGACACCCTGCCGCACGCTCACGCCGTGCGCGGCCGCCGCAGCCGCGTAGCCCTGCACGACCGCCTCCGGGCTCATATGCCCGTCGCGCGGGCAGAACGTCGCGCCGATCAGGTCGTCGACGACGAGTTGCGGGACGATGTCGCTCACGTCGGACGGGGACAGCTCCCTGGACGGGACGCCGAGCCGCTGCTGCACCTCGAGCGCCGCCCGGAACGTCGCCAGCTGCTGCTCGTCGGACAGGAGGAACAGGTACCCGACCTGGTGGAACGCGATGTCCGGCACGAAGTCGACGTGGGCGCCGATCAGCTCCGTCCAGCCCTCGAAGTCGCGCATGCCCCGCTCGCCGATGCGGATGTTCAGCTCGTCGGCGAACTGCAGTCGCGCGCCGCCGGCCGACTTCGCCGTCGATCCCCCTGCGAGCTGCCCACGCTCCAGCAGCACGACGTTCGTGACGCCGGCCAGCGCCAGCTGGAAGGCGGTCGACGCGCCGACGGCGCCCCCACCGATGATGACCACGTCTGCGGATTCCACGGCGGGAGTATCACCCGAGGATGGCGCGCGTGCGCGATTGACGCGCGCGGAACGTCCACAACAGCACTCGCCGGACGACCAGACGGTCCGCGATCCGCCCGATCGCACCGAACGGCAGCGCGTACGTGACGTGATCCGTCAGCAGTGTCCGGCCTTCGCCGGCAACCGCGAACAGGTGCTCGTGGCGCCAAACGGGGAACGGCCCCGCGAGCGCGACGTCCACGACGGCGACCGGCTCCTCGACCCGCTCGATCCGCACCCGCCAGCGCTGCACGAACGGCGACGGGAACTGGCGCACGGCGAGCCGGATCTCGTCCCCCTGCCGCACCTGCTCGGGCGCCTCGACCGACACCACCTTCGTCCCGCGCGGTGAGATCAGCGCCGCGTTGCGCGGATCGAGATGGAACGCGAAGACGACCTCGATCGGGGCGTCTACCTCAGTGCTGACGGTGATCTGCGGCATGACGGGTGACTGTATCGTGTAGAGGGTTTGTATAGTGTTAGTCGCATGGACGGTTTCCTGCCATCGACCTCGGACGAGAAGCTCTGCCGGCAGGCCGCGGCCGGCAACCCGCGCGCGTTCGAAGAGCTCTACCGCCGCCACCGCGATCTCGTGCGCAGCGTCGCGCGGAGGCATAGCTATGACGCGGGCCGCATCGAGGACCTCACCCAGGAGACGTTCGCCGAGGCGTGGCGCGTCGTTGCAACGTTCGACGCGACGCGCTCGAGTGTCCGCACGTGGCTGGCGATGATCGCGTCGCGCCGGTGCATCGATGCCCTCCGCCGCGCGGCGGTGCGGCCGGTGCTCGACGATCTCGCGCTCGCCGCCGAGCCGTCGCAACTCGATCCGGCCGATGGCATCGCGTTGCGCCTCACCGTCGAGCGCGCCCTCGCGCGGCTGTCATCCGTTCAGCGCTCCACGTTGCGAATGGCCTACGGCGACGGCAAGAGCTACCGCGAGATCGCCGAAGAGACCGGGCTTCCCACCGGCACGGTCAAGAGCCGCGGCCGCGCGGCCCTCGACCAGCTGGCGCTCGCGCTGGCCTAGAGGTGCGAGCCGAGCGACGACTGCGCATCGGCGAGCTGGCGCGCCGGACGGGGACGAGCCCCGAGCTGCTGCGGGCCTGGGAGGTCCGCTACGGCCTGCTCGATCCCGAGCGAACGGCGTCCGGCTATCGCCTCTACTCGTCCGCCGACGAGCGACGCGTGCGGACGATGCGAGCACGGCTCGCGGAGGGCCTGTCGGCAGCCGAGGCGGCCCGCGCCGTGCACGTCGCGCTTGCACCGGACGAGGCGCTGGGCCGCCTCGTGGACGCGTTTGACCGGTTCGATGCGGGGGCAGCCGAGGACGTGCTCGACCAGCTGTTCGGTGCGGGATCGACCGAGGCCGTGATCGTCGAGGCCGTGCTCCCCGTGCTGAAGGTGATCGGCGACCGGTGGGAGTCGGGGCCGCAGCAGATCGCCCGCGAACACTTCGCGTCGAACCTGATCGGCGGCCGCCTGCGGCAGCTCGCGCGCGGCTGGGACACGGGGTCGGGACCGCGTGCGCTGCTGGCGTGCCCGGCCGGCGAGCGGCACGACCTCGGCCTGGCCGCGTTCGGGCTCGCGCTGCGCGAGCACGGCTGGCGGATCACCCTGCTCGGGCCCGACTCGCCGACGGCGACGATCGCGCGCGCCGCCGCCGTGCTGCAGCCGGCCGCCGTGGTCCTGGCGGCCGTCGTCCCCGAGCGGTTCGCGGTTCCGGGGATGGCCGAGCTCGGCCTTGGACGGCTGCTCGCGATCGGCGGTGCCGGCGCCCGGGCCGAGGAGGCCGGGACGCTCGGCGCAGTGCTGCTCGAGGGCGATCCGTTCACCGCCGCCGCACAGGTGGCGGCAGTCGCCGTCTAGACGCCCGCGCGGTGCCGCACGGCGCCGTCGACCACGCACAACGTGACCGGCAGCTCCAGCAGGTCGTCGGCGTCGAGGTCGACCGGATCGCTCGCGAACCCGCTCAGGTCGGCGCGGTACCCCTCGCGGATGCAGCCGTTCAGGGCGCTCTCGCCGACCAGCGTGGCCGGATTGCTGGTGTACCCGAGCAGCGTTTCCAGCCCCGTCAGGCACTGATCCGGGCCGTACGATCCGCGCTCCGGATGGCCTGGCTCGCGCCGCAGCCGGCACCAGCCCATGCCGCGGCGCGGATCGAACCGCGCGACGGGCCAGTCGGATCCGAGGCAGACCAGCGCGCCCGTGTCCCAGATGTCGCGGGTCCGGAACGCTCGGCCGCTCCGCTGCGGGCCGAGCGCGCGGCTCCACGGATCGGTCTGGTCGGCCGAGTTGTTCTCCATGTGCAGCGGCTGCATGGACGCGCAGACGTGCTCGGCCGCGAACCGCGGCAAATCGTGGTCCTGCAGCGTCTCGATGTGCTCGATGCGGTGCATGCCGCCCGCCACCGGCCCGGCCGCACGGTAGGCGTCGAGCGCGGCCCGGACGGCCCGGTCGCCGACGGCGTGCGTCGTACAGGCGAAGCCCGCGCGCGCGAACCGCGCGACCACCGAGGCGTAGCGCGCCTCCGTGGGCCAGAAGGGCACGGTGCCGCCGCCGTTGTTGTCGGGCTCGTACAGCCACGACGTGCCCGTCTCGACGACGCCGTCGATGAAGAACTTGGCCGTCCCGCCGCGCCACATGCGTCCCCGTTCGCCCAGCAGCGGCAGGCGCACCGCGATCTCGTCGTCGGAGATGTCCGGCTCCTGGTGGAGCGGCACGACGCACCGGACGGTCAGCCAGCCGCGGGCATCCAGCTCGCGGCACACCTCGAACAGCTGCGGCGACCCGATCATCACGTGCCCACCGGTGAGACCGACCGCGTTCATCTGCTCGAACGCGGCGCGGTAGCGCAACAGGCGTTCCTCGTCCGTCGGCTCGGGCACGGCCTCCTGCACGAGGGAGATCGCGCCGGGCTCGCGCAGCTCACCGGTCGGCGATCCGTCGATACACACGACCTCGGCCGCCTCCGTGAACGTGCGCGGTCCGTCGACGCCGGCGCGGCGCAGCGCCTCGGGCGAGGCGAGCGCCGTGTGGAAGTCGAAGAAGCTGAGCAGCGCCGGGTTGCCGCCGACCGCGTCCTCGATCAGCCGCCCGTCGATGCCGCCGTCCGGGAAGGCCTCGTACGCCAGCGCGTATCCGCGGATCCAGGCGCCCTCGCCGCAGCGCGCCCGCTCGGCGCGCAGCGCGTCGAGGACGCCCTCGAGCGTGAGGACGCCGGTCAGGTCGGCGCCGAGCGTCCCGTCCGCGCCGAGGAACGGGTGGATGTGCGAGTCGGTCAGGCCCGGCACGACGGCCGTGCCCGCGAGGTCGATCATTTCGGTCGCGCTGTCGCACGCCGCCCGCACCTCGGCGTCGGAGCCGACGGCGACGATCGTGCCGGCGCGCATGGCGACGGCCGTCGCGGTCGGGCGCTGCGGGTCGAGGGTGCGGATGCGGGCGCCGACGAGCGCGAGGTCGGCGGAGGAGCGGGATGCCATCCTCGGGACGTTACCCGAGCGACGCGGTGAGGCGTCGGGCGCCCTCCGCCAGCATCGCGGCCGTGAACGGGTAGGGCGTGGCGTTCGGCACGGGCGGCGCCGGTCCGAGCACCGGGTCGTTGCCGGCCAGCACGTTCAGGAGGTAGCGGATCGGCTGGTCGTGCGTGACGACGAGCGCCGGGTACGGCGTTTCCTCCGCGAGGCGCCGCAGACCGCGGGCGTAGCGTGCGACGGCGGCGAGGCGCGACTCGCCGCCGCCGTGCGGCGCCTCTTCCACGCCGTGGGTCTTCCGCCAGGCGCGGTACGCGGCACGCGGCTGCGACTCGAGGAACCCGAGGCAGATGTCGCCGAGGTCGGCGTCGACGGTCGGGTGCTTCCCGGGCAGCATCTCCTCGAGGCTCTCCCGGGTGCGCTGGAACGGCGTCACGATGACGGCGGCCCACGCGATCTCGGCGAGTGCCGGCCGCAGTCGGCGGCACTGGGCGAGGCCGGCGGCGGTCAGCGGCACGTCGACGGCCGGGTCGCCGTTCAGCAGCTCGGCGGCGTTGTAGGTCGTCTCGCCGTGCCGGATCAGGACGACGTCTGCATGGGCGAGCTCCACGGTCGTATCATCGCTGGCGGGTAGGCTGCCGTCATGGATCTCTATGCCCGCATCGCGGACCTGAAGGTCGACATCGAGGACTACTCGCTCGAGCGCCACGAGCACGTGACGGCGGAGTGGACGCGCGTGACGACCACGATCGTGATGCGCGGCGGCGGGCTCGAGGGCCGCGGCGAGGATGTCACCTACGACGTGCCGGAGCATGACGTGCTGGCGGCCGCCCCGCCGGTCGACCTGACCGGCGCCAGCACGTTCGATGAGGCGTCGCACCTACTGGCGGGCTTCGGCAACGGCTACCGGCGCTGGGGTTTCGAGTCGGCCGCGCTCGACCTTGCGCTGCGGCAGGGCCGGCAGACGCTCGGGGAGGCCCTCGGCCTGCCGTACCGGCCGGTGCGGTTCTGCATGTCGACCCGTCACGACGTGCGTCCGTGGCTCGGGTTCGCGCCCGGCCTGGAGTTCAAGCTCGATCCGGAGCCGGAGTGGGACGATCGGTACCTCGACTGGCTCGCAGCGAGCGGTCGCGTGCGCGTGCTCGACCTGAAGGCCCACTACCCGGCGGCGGTCGTCGGGCAGCCCGCTGACGAGCGCCTCTACGTCGCGTGCCGAGATCGCTTCGACGACGACACGACGATCGAGGACGCGTGGTTCGCGGACGGCTGGCTCGACCTGTTCCGCGGACACGAGCACCGGCTGGCGTTCGATGCGATCATCCACTCGGTCGCGGACATCCAGGCGCTTCCGATCCTGCCGCGGCGCATGAACATCAAGCCGTCGCGGTTCGGACCGGTCGTGAACCTGTTCGCCACGATCGAGTTCTGCAAGGCGCACCGGATCGCGCTCTACGGCGGTGGCCAGACGGAGCTCGATGTCGGCCGCGACCACATCCAGGCGTTCGCGAGCCTGTTCTACTCCGCTGCGGCAAACGACGTGGCGCCGCGCGAGTACAACGTCGGCGAGGCCCGCGCGGGCCTGCCGCAGAGTCCCCTGCCGGCTCTCGCGCCGGTGGCCGGCATCGTCTGACGTCTCAGGCCGGTAGGGCGCGCTGCAGGAAGGCAAGCGCGTTGCCGGACAGCAGCGCGTCGGCCGCAGCGTCGCCGGAGCCTGCGGCGACGGCGCTGCGGACGTCGGCGTAGGCGGTCTCTCGCGGCGGCTCGGGCGCCGCTGCGAGCGTCGCGTCGAATCCCTCGGGCGGGAGCAGGTGATGTGGCTCGGACGGCCCGTGCGGCAGGAACGCGACGAAGTCGGCGCCAATGGCCGGCAGCGTCGCGCCGGCGACGGCGACGATGTGGTCGTGGTGGAGCGCAGCCTGGATGCCGACGGTGGCCGGCCCGAGCAGCAGGGGCAGCAGGTTGAGACCGCAGACGCCGCCGCGGTCGGCGATGCCGCGCAGCACGTCGTCGGAGACGTTTCGGAGGGTGTCGTATACGGCGGCGGCGTTCGAGTGCGACGCGAACACCGGTCCGGGCGCGTGTTCGAGCCCATCGTGCGCGCCGCGCTCGGTCAGGTGCGAGAGGTCGAGTGCGATTCCTGCCTCGGCCATCTCGGCGAGCAGGCGCCGGCCGGCGGGCGTGATGCCGGCGCCGCGATCCTCGGTGGTGCCGTCGGCGAAGTCGTTCGCGCGGTTCCACGTGAGGCCGATGGAGCGGACGCCGAGGCGTCCGAAGAGCCGTGCGAGTTCCGGTTCGCGGCCGAGTGGCTCGGCGCCTTCGAGGGTGAGGATGCCCGCGATCGCGCCCGCGTCGAGCGCTGCGGCGAGCTCGCGCCCCGTGCTGACGATGGCGAGCGCACCCTCGGACTCGTCGGCGTCGCGGTAGGCGGCCTCGATGAGGCGCAGCGCGTGGCGCAGGGCGAGGTCCGTTGCGTGCTGCGTCGGGCAGTAGACGGCGAGGAGTTGCACGCGCACTCCGGCGACGGAGAGCGCCGGCAGGTGGCGGCGGCGGAACACGTCTCGTTCGCCGGCGACGCGGCGATCGGCGATGTCGATGAGCAGGTCGGAGTGGAGGTCGACGATCACCGGCGGTCGCCGAGGAGCGCGGCGAGACCACCGATCACGAGCAGCACCAGGAAGCCGAAGATCAGGATCGCGACGAGGGTGGTGAAGACGACGAGCAGGATCGCTCCGATGGCGACCAGGGCCTGCGCGAACGCGATCACCCACGAGATCTGCCGGAACGTGTACGACCGGACGTGGGGCGTGACGAAGAAGTGGAACGCGACGGTCGCGACGGCGACGGCGAGCAGCGCGATCTTGGAGACGTCGAACGCCCATAGGAGCGTTTCGAGGATGGCGAGCCCGCCGGCGAGGCGGAGCCGGTAGCGCCGCAGCCAGCCGCCCGGGCCGCCGGCCGGCGCCGGGTCGGTGCCGTAGCCGAGCGTGGTGATCCTGATATCGGACGGGTCGACTTCGATCCGCTTCACGATGCCGACAGGGTAGCGGCCCGGGCCCACGCGGCGCCCGGCAGCGCGTCGGCCGCAACGGTCGCCGCGGCGACGTCGGCGAACAGGCCGAACACGGCCGACCCCGACCCCGTCACGCAGGCCGCGGCCGCTCCGCGAGCGGTCAGTTCGCGGCGCAGGGCACCGCAAGCCGGTTCGAGCCGCTCGGCGACGGGTGCGAGGTCGTTGGCGACGAGCATCGCCAGGACGCCGAGGGACGGGATCGGGTCCGGTGGCTCGAGAGGGGCGGCAGGACCGGCCGTGCGGTAAGCGTCATAGACGTCGCGGGTGGCGAGCGGGCGCCCCGGGTGGGCGAGGACGACGCCGACCGGGGGCAGCTGCGGGCCGGCTGCTATTTGCTCGCCGCGACCCCGTGCAATTGCAACCGCCGGTCCGAGGAAGAACGGCACGTCCGACCCGATCGTCGCAGCGATGGCAGACAGCTCGGCCGCACCGAGCGGGTCGCCGCAGAGCCGGTTCGCGGCCCGCAGCGCAGCGGCGGCGTCGGACGAGCCACCGCCAAGCCCCGCACCAGCCGGGATCCGCTTCGCAACAACCGCGTGAAACCCGCCCGGCGCACGACCCGGCCCGACCGCCTCCAGAAACGCCGTCAGCGCACGTGTCACGAGCGTATCGCCGCCCTCGAGTCCCGGGCATTCGACAACGGTGCGGGCAGCGCGAGCCACGGTCAGCGTGTCTGCCAGATCGACACGCGCCATCAGCGACGCCACTTCGTGGTAGCCGTCGCTCCGCCGCGGCCCGACACGCAGCACGAGGTTGATCTTGGCCGGGGCTCGTTCGAGGATGGCGTCCATCTATTCGGCATGGTGCTGGATCGAGGAGTGCAATTGCACGGTGTGCGCCGTGCAATTGGCGTGAGATGTGCCGTGCAATTGCACGAGGCGTTCCGTGCAATTGCACGAACCCGCCCTTGAGCCCGCGATCGGAATCGCCTACAGCAGCTCGTCGAGCGCGACGAACCGCGCTGGTGCCAGCGCTTCGGCTCGGACGCGCCGGTCGATCCCTAGCTGCTCGAGGGCTTGCTCGATCTGTGCCCGCGGATAGAGGCCTGCGATGTCGACCGCATTCGCGAACGTCTTGCGGCGCGTGCCGAACCCGGCGTGGATGAGAGCGCTGAGGCGTGTCCAGCGCGGCGCCAGCGCCGGCCAGCGTTCGCTGCGGCGGAATCCCAGTAGGACCGAGTCAACGTTCGGTGGCGGCGCGAAGACCGTGCGCGAGACTCGGTGGCTCCCGGTCCGGTCACAGGCCAGCTGGACGAGCACGGAGGGCGCTCCATAGTTCGGGGTGCCGGGTTCTGCGAACAGGCGGTCGCCCAGCTCGCGCTGGATCATCACGGCCCAGCGGTCGACGGTCGGGAGGCCGTCGAGCGAGTCGGCGATCAGTGGCGTCGCGACGTTGTAGGGGAGGTTCGAGACGAACGCCGTTGGTGGCGGGACGAGCGACGCCGGGTCGACGTCGAGGGCGTCGGCGAACGTCGTCGTGACGTTCGTCCGGCCGGCGAGCGTCGTCGTGAGCGCTGGCTCGAGGCGCCGGTCGAGCTCGATCGCGTGGACGTGGCTGACGACGTCGGCGAGCGCTGCAGTGAGGACGCCGAGGCCTGGTCCGACCTCGAGGACGACGTCGTGGGGCCTGAGGTCGGCGAGGCGGAGCGCGACGCGCACGAGGTTGTCGTCGACGAGGAAGTGCTGCCCGAGGCGCGTGTCAGGGGTGATTCCGAGCTCTGCGAGTCGCGCCAGGGTTATCTGTCGCGGCGCGCTCACGCGAGGCTGAACGCGCGGGTGGCGTTCGCGTCGACGCGGTCGGCGAGCGTTGCCGGATCGACGCCTCGCAGGCCGGCGACGAAGGCGAGCGTGTCCATCACGTAGGCAGGCTCGTTCGGGTGGCCGCGGTGCGGGACGGGGGAGAGGTACGGCGCGTCGGTCTCGAGCAGGATGAGCTCGTCCGGTACGCGTCGCGCGGCGTCCTGCAGGCCGACGGCGCTGCCGTACGTGACGTTGCCGGCGAACGAGCAGTACCAGCCCCGCTCGACGGCCTCGTCGAGGCGGTCGAGCGCCGCGAAGCAATGCAGGATCACGGTCTCCGGCGCCTCGTCGGCGAGGTAGGCGAAGCAGTCGTCGGCCGCCTCGCGGCAGTGGATCACGACTGGTAGGTCGAGGTCCCGGGCGATCGCGAGCTGCGCCCGGAACGCGACAATCTGGGTATCCCGCGGCGCGCGGTCACGGAACCAGTCGAGCCCTGTCTCACCGATCGCGACGCACCGTGGATGCGCGGCGCGGCTCCGGATCTCGTCGGCGATCGCGTCCGACCAGTCGGCGGCGTGGTGGGGATGGAGGCCGGCGGTGGTGAAGACGTCGGGGTGGCCGTCGGCCAGGGCCGCGGCCTCGGACATCTCCCGCGGCGACGAGCCGATGGTGATGAAGCCGCGCACGCCGGCGGCGCGCGCGCGCGCCAGCACCTCGGCGGGATCGTCTGTGCAGCTCGTGACGTGCGTGTGGGTGTCGATCACGCCAGCGGCTCGTCGACGCGCGGAAAGAGCGGACCTTCGAGCTGTGCGGGCGCGCCGGCGGGGAGGAGCCCGGGGGCGATGTTGTCCCAAGAAGCGCCGTTGCCGGGCGTGCCGACCGCGGCGAGGATCGCATCGGAAGCGTCGGGGATGAACGACGCGATCATGACGGCGATCACGCGGAGGCCGTCCTGCAGCGTGTACAGCGCGTCGTCGAGTTCGGCGGACGCGTTCGGATCCTTCGCGAGCTTCCAGGGCGCGCGCTCCTCGACGAAGCGGTTCAGCGCGCGGACACTGTCCCACGCGGCCTCGAGCGCCTCCGTCAGCTCGAATTGGTCGACGTGCGCCGCGAACGCCGATGTCGATCGTTCGAGGATCTCGCGGATGCCGGCGTCCACCGTGCCGGGCGGCGCGAGTCCTTCGCGGTAGCGCCCAACCATCGCGACGGTGCGCGACAGCAGGTTGCCGAGATCGTTGGCCAGTTCGAGGTTGAAGCGGTCGTGCACGCGGTCGTACGAAACGTCACCATCGCCGCCGAAGCGGACATCACGGAACAGGTAGAACCGCAGCGCGTCGAGCCCGTACCGCTCGATCACACGGAACGGGTCGAGCACGTTGCCGACCGACTTCGACATCTTGGCTTCGCGCACGGTGAGGTAGCCATGGATGAGCAGCTGCTGCGGTACCTCGTAGCCCGCGCTCATCAGCATCGCCGGCCAGATCACGGCGTGGAATTTGAGGATGTCCTTCCCGAGCACCTGCCAGCGTGCCGGCCAGAAGCGATCGGTGAGGTCCTCGCCCGGCCGTGCGTACGTGAGTGCGGACGTGTAGTTGATGAGTGCGTCGATCCAGACGTAGATCACCTGGTCGGGCTCCCACGGCACGGGAACCCCCCACTCGATCGAGGCGCGTGACAGCGAGATGTCCTTCAGGCCGCCTTCGATGAACGCACGCGCTTCGTTGTAGCGCGGTCGCGGGAGCACGAACTCGGGCCGGTCGTCGTAGAGCGTGCGCAGCCGGTCCTGGTACGCCGACAGGCGGAAGAACCAGTTTTTCTCCTCGACCCATTCGGGCGGCGTCCCGTGGATCGGACACATCCCGCCGATGAGTTCGTCCTCGGCGTAGAACGCCTCGCACGACGTGCAGTAAAGCCCCGCGTAGGTGTCCTCGTACACGTCGCCCGACGCACGCATACGTTCGACGAAACCCTGCACGAACGCGGCGTGCTCCACGTCGGACGTGCGGATGAAGAAGTCGTTCGTCGCGTGCAGGTCGCTCGCCAGTTGGCGGAACACGCCCGAGATCTGGTCGCAGAACTCCTTCGGCGAGAGTCCGGCAGCAGCGGCGCTGCGCGCCACCTTCGACCCGTGCTCATCGGTGCCGGTGAGGAAGAAGACGTCCTCGCCCCGCTGCCGCATGTGCCGGCTCGCGACGTCGGCCGCGATGGTCGTGTACGCGTGCCCGAGGTGCGGGTTCGCGTTCACGTAGTAGATGGGGGTCGTGACGTAGAAGCTCACGGATGCAATGTACTGGCGGGCTCAACGTGCCAGCGGCGGCGACGGGTCGCTGGTGTTGGGCGTGAGCGGCATCTGTCAATTGCACGGCGCGTTCCGTGCAATTGCACGCAGGCCGCACTCCGTCTAAGACGCGGCGTCCGTGAGGCGCTTGTAGAGCTCGCGGCGGGGCAGGCCCGAGAGGGTCGCCGCAACCTCGGAAGCTCGGCGCGCGCCGAGCCCGGAATCGCGCAGCTGCATGAGCGCCTCATGGAGCTGGCTCTCGGTGGGGCCGCCGGTAGGGCGTGGCGTACCTGCGGCCAGCACGATGGTCACCTCGCCGGGCGGAGGGTCGGTGAACCGTGTCGCGACCTCCGACGCGGTGCCCCGCACGACTTGCTCGTGGAGCTTCGTCAGCTCGCGGCACACGACCAGAGCGCGGTCGGGATCGCGTAGAGCGAGCGCTCCCAGCGTCCGCGGTAGCCGACCTGGCGCCTCGAACGCGATCAGCGGGACGCCCCAGCCGTCGGCCGCGTCGAGGCGGGCGTTGAGGCCTCCCGCGGTTCGCGGCAGGAAGCCGATGAATGCAAAACCGTCACCTTCGATGCCGGATGCTGCGAAGGCCGCCGTCACGGCGGACGGACCGGGGATCACCTCAACGACGATCCCGGCAGCAGCGGCAAACTGCACGAGCCGCGTCCCCGGGTCGGACACTGCCGGCATGCCGGCGTCGGTGACGAGGGCGACGTCCTCCCCGTGCAGGAGCCGCTCGACCAGCCGCGGCGCGCCGCGCTGCTCGGTGTTGGCGTCGAGCCGCTCGAGCTTCGGCGCCGGGATGGCGAGGGCCGTCAGCAGAGCACGTGTCCGGCGGGTGTCCTCGCACGCGATCACGACGGCGCTCGCGAGCGCCTCGCGGAGCCGCGGCGTGACGTCACCGAGATTGCCGATCGGCGTCCCGCAGATGCGCAGTGTGCCCGGCGTCATGGGAGCACGAGACAGGCGGCGCCGATCATCCCGGCGTCGTTGCCGAGACTCGCCGCTACGAGCCGGGCTTCGCCGTTCGGTGGCAGTGCCTGTGTCTCGAGGATCTTGGCGGCGCGGGGGAGGATGAGGTCGGCCCCAGCATCGCCGAGGCCGCCGCCGATCACGAATACCTCCGGCGCCAGGGCATTTGCGAGCGACACCAGGCCCGCTCCGAGCGCCGCGGACAACTCGTCGATCAGCGCCAGGGCGACGGCCTCGCCTCTGGCTGCCCGCGCGAGGACATCGTGCGCGTCGCCAAAACCCGCCTCGCGTCCGCGAGCGCCGAGCGCCGTACCGGAGCAGTACGTCTCCAGGTGGCCGTGTCCAGGGCACGATCCTTGGCAGGGCCGGCCGTTGCGCTCGATGACGATGTGGCCGAGCTCGCCGCCGGTTCCGCGCGCTCCGGAGAGCAGGCGACCGTCGGCGACGATGCCGCCGCCGACACCCGTGCCGAGCGTGAGCGTGATGGAGTGGGTGGTCCCGGCGGCGGCTCCGAACCGGTGCTCGCCGAGTGCGGCACAGTTGCCGTCGTTCTCGATCAGGACCGGTGCGGCAAGCTCGGCGCCGATGAGCGCGCGGAGCGCGATATTCCGGAGCGGGAGGTTGACCGCCTGGATGAGGGTGCCGGTCGGCTGCACGACGGTTCCGGGCACGCCGACGCCGACGCCCGCGACGTCGTGGCCCTCGCCCAGCTTCCGTGCCATCGCGACGATCTGGTTCACGATCGCCGTCGCGTCCGATGTGTCCGTCGCGTGCTCCTCGACGACGGAGACGGTGCCGTCATGAGCGACGAGGCCGCCCCGAATCTTCGTGCCGCCGAGATCGATGCCGATCGCGAATCCCACTGCTGAGACCATAGCGGCGTGCGGCGATCGCAGCGCGACTAGGCCTCGGCCGGCGTCAGTCGCCGGAGCCCGGTGGAGCGCCTGGGCGTGGGAGCCGACTGCCGGCCAGGTCGGGATGTCGGTCGGGACGCTGCAGGTGCACGGTGGCCCTGCGATCGACGAGTTCGGCGCGCGGACGGGCCGGCGGCGACGGTCGAGGGGTGAGCCACCGGCGGTCGCGCCACCAGCGACGGATCGTATGCGGGCTCGGCGCCCGTGTCGACGGCGGTGTTCCCACGAAGTAGGCGAGCACGACGGCCTCGCCCTCGTGGTAGGTGCCGCCCTCTCCCCAAGCCGTCTCAGCGGCACGCCGCTGCTCGGGCCAGGCATACGAGCCGGGACGGTGGCGCGGAGTTGGCTGTCCCATCGCGAGGACGTCGTCGACGAAGGCCCGGATCGCCCGCGAGTACCGGGAGCCACGGAGTCCGAGGCTCTCGAATGTCGTCGTCAGCGCCGAAAAGAAGTCACGCCCGCCGCGCGAGTGCACGAACGCTGGGTCGCGATGATCCTCACAGAGCGCGATCGCGACACCGTACCGGAGCGGCACCACCTGGCCTGCGACACTGTGCGGGAAGCAGGCGATGCAGCGCGCGGCCTTCATCGGCCCCTGCCCGCCGCCCTTGTAGCGCCGCACCGGTCCGCGTTCGTGATGGGACCAGACGGCCGCCGCGATCGGGCCGTTGGGGTCTCCTTCGTGCTCGCTGGTCGTCATGTCGCCAGACTGACAACGGTATGGCTCCCGTGTCCGTCAAGCTCCGCGCCATCTCACGACCGCAGCGCGCAGCGTCCGCACGGTCCGACGCGAACGACCGCGGGCAGCACGTTCGGCGGCTGCTGAGTTCGCAAGTGCACCGGCTGTCACGTGCGATTGCACGCGAATGCTCCGGCTACCCTGCCGCCATGTCCGACCGCCCGTATCGGGTCTATCGCGGCGGTCAGCGCGGTGGATCGCCGGACGATCCGGAACTCGCCGTCCCTGGATCCGCCGCGAGGACCTCGGCGAATGCCGTCAACGCTCCCGCGCAGGCCGAGCGTCGCGGGCCTGTCGTCCTGCCGCCCGCAGGCAGCGGTCCACCGCCGATCGCGAAGAAGCCGGCACAACGGGCGCGCGGGCCCCGACGCCCGCGTCGCTGGGGCCGGATCGTCGGCTTCAGCATCCTCGTGCTGGTGCTCGGAACGGGCGTCTGGCTCGTCGTCGGCTACCTCGCGTTCCGCGACTCGGTCGAGCGTGCGAACGCCCGCCTCGAGCGCATCACGCGCGCTGCGCCTGTCGCGCCCGTGCTCGACCGGCAGTCTGGCCTCCTCCTGTCGCAGCCTACGACGATCCTCGTCATGGGGCGCGACCGGAACGGCCTCTCGGACTCGCTCCAGCTGATTCGCGTCGATCCGGGCGGTCACCTCGTGTCGACCTTGGCCATCCCGCGCGACCTGAAGGTCGACATCCCGGGCGTCGGGTCGGACAAGATCAACGTCGCGTACGCACGCGGAGGTGCCGCCCTGGCGGTCGAGACGGTCCGTGCCGTCACCGGCGTCCCGATCAACCATGTCGTGCTGGTCGACTTCTCCGGCTTCCGGGAACTGGTCGACGCGGTCGGCGGCATCGACATCTACAACAAGGAACGCCTGTCGTCCGACTTCGACGGGCACACCTATCACTTCAAACGCGGTTCGCTGCACCTCAACGGCGCGCGCGCGCTTGCGTACTCGCGGATCCGGAAGAACTCGGACAACGCCGCCGACTCCGACGTGACGCGGGGCCAGCGGCAGCAACGCGTGATGGCGGCGCTGAAGCACAAGCTCGTCTCGCCCTCCTCACTGTTCCGGCTTCGTTCCGTCGGCTCGCACGCCGCCGACCCGGTGGCGACGGATCTCAGCGCGAACCAGTTGCTACAGCTCGGATGGGGAGACTTCCGCGCGCAACGCCACCTGAACTGCAACCTCGGCGGTGAGCCGGTTTTCCTGGGCGGCGTCTCCTACCTGGCCGGCGTGTCGGAGAACCGTGATGTCGTCTCAGCGTTCCTCGGCGATACGGCGCCCCGTTCCCGTGATTTGAAGAACCCGTTCAGTCCGGGGTGCTCGTAGTCCAATTGCACGGCCCGCTCCGTGCAATTGGACGGCTCACGAAAGGGCCACACCCGCCGTTGGCGCCTAAGGTGTCTTCGCGGTCGTGAAGTCGAACCGGTCGGGCGTCGTCATCGTGACGTGCGCCAGGGCGCTTGTTCCGTCGTCGAGGGCGATCGTGCAGTCGAACGTCGTGCCGGCCTTCGCAGGCGCGTCCTCGGGGCACGTGATCGTCTTCAGCGCGCCGCCCTGGCGGAGGACGTCGGCTCGGATCGCAGTTTCCACCGACGCGGGATCGACGAGTTTCGCCGTGCTATCGCCGCCGCAACCCACGAGGACGACCGCGAGTAGCGCCACGACCGCGGCCCGCAAGGGCTAGTCGCTTTTCGAGGAGCCCGAGCCGGTGCTGGAGCTCGAACCCGACGACGAGGAGGACGAGGATCCGCCCGACGTCGAAGACGAGGAGCCCGAGTCGCTGGAGCTGGAACCCGACGAGGCCGAGCCGCCCTCGCTCTTGCTGCCACCACTCTCCGAGCTCGACGAGTCGGACGACTTCGATCCGTTCCGGCGGCCGTAGTCCGTGTTGTAGAAGCCCGAGCCCTTGAAGTGGATCGCAGGGGCATTCAGCACCTTCTGGACGGGTGCGCCACATTCAGTGCACTCGGTCAGCGGATCGTCGCTCATGCGTTGCATGACGTCGAACTGGTGCCCGTTGGTGCAGCGGTACTCGTAGATCGGCACGCGTTCAGTATACCGACATTGGCACTCGGCATCGGACAGTGCCAAAGGATGGTGCGTCCGCTAGCATCCTCCGGCGTGCGTATCGGGATCCTGACGGACTACTACTACCCGCAGCTCGGCGGCATCACGGAGCACGTGCACGGACAGGCGACGAACCTGAGTGCACGGGGGCACGAGGTGACCGTGATCACGGGAAACCTCTTCCGCCCGCCGGGCGTCGCGGATGGCGATCCCGCGGCGGTGGCGCGCGA
>JBBQFB010000004.1:0-48497 GCA_038321545.1 Gaiellales bacterium | reverse complement strand
CGGACCGCGCGACGCTGTCGAACATGGCGCCGGAGTACGGGGCGACCGCTGCCACGTTCCCCGTCGACGCCGAGACGCTCAACTACCTGCGCCAGACCGCCCGCGGCGATGCCTGCGAGCTGGTCGAGGCGTACTGCCGCGCGCAGGGCATGTGGCGCGCCGACGGCGACGCCACGCCGACCTTCAGCGAGCTGCTGGTGCTCGATCTGGACGCCGTCGAGCCGAGCCTCGCGGGTCCTCGCCGGCCACAGGACCGCGTGGCCCTGCCGGCGGCACCGGACAGCTTCAGCGACGCCTTCCCGCGCGAGCCGAACCCTGTCCGCCTGGCCGGCAGCGCGATGATCCCGGTCGGTGCTGCAGCGTCGACCGCCGTGCTGGAGGCCGACGTCGAGATCGACCACGGCGCCGTCGTGATCGCCGCGATCACGTCGTGCACCAACACGTCGAACCCGTCGGTGATGGTTGCCGCCGGACTGCTCGCAAAGAAGGCGGTCGAGCGCGGCCTCGAGTCGAAGCCGTGGGTGAAGACGAGCCTCGCGCCCGGCTCGCGGGTCGTCACCGACTACCTGGAGCGCGCCGGCCTCACGGAAGCCCTCGACGCGCTCCGCTTCAACCTGGTCGGCTACGGCTGCACGACCTGCATCGGCAACTCCGGCCCGCTGCCCGACGCCCTCGCCGCGGCCGTCTCCGAGCACGATCTGGCGGTCGTCTCGGTGCTGTCCGGCAACCGCAACTTCGAGGGCCGCATCCATCCGCAGGTGCGCGCGAGCTACCTCGCGTCTCCCCCGCTCGTTGTCGCGTACGCGCTGGCCGGCAGCATCTCGGTCGACCTCGAGCACGACCCGCTCGGCACGGGCTCGGACGGCGAGCCGGTCTACCTGCGAGACATCTGGCCGACCGCCGAGGAGGTGCGCGACCTGATCGCCTCGTCCATCGACGAGGGCCTCTACGAGACGGAGTACGCGCGGGTGTGGGAGGGCGACGAGCACTGGCGCTCGATGGCTGCACCGACCGGTGCGCTGTTCGCGTGGGACGACGGCTCGACGTACGTCCGCGAGCCACCGTACTTCGAGGATCTGCAGGCCGAGCCCGACCCGCCGGCCGACGTGATCGGCGCGCGCGTGCTCGCGATCCTCGGCGATTCCGTCACGACCGACCACATCTCGCCCGCCGGATCGATCCCACCGTCCACGCCGGCCGGCCGCTACCTGATCGATCACGGCGTCGAGCCGCGCGAGTTCAACTCCTACGGCTCACGGCGCGGCAACCACGAGGTGATGATCCGCGGCACGTTCGCGAACATCCGCCTGCGCAATGGTCTCGTGCCCGGCGTCGAGGGCGGCGTCACGCTGCACCTCCCGGGGGGCGAGCAGGTGTCGATTCCCGAGGCCGCCGACCGGTACCGCGCCGAGGGCGTGCCGCTGGTCGTATTCGCGGGCAAGGAGTACGGCTCCGGCTCGTCGCGCGACTGGGCCGCGAAGGGCACGCTGCTGCTCGGCGTGCGCGCGGTAATCGCCGAGTCGTACGAGCGCATCCACCGCTCGAACCTGGTCGGCATGGGCGTGCTCCCGCTGCAGTTCCTCGACGGCGACACGCCGGAGTCGCTCGGCCTGACCGGCCGCGAGCGGTTCACGATCCGCGGCGTGGCGTCGATCGCTCCGCGCCAGCGCGTGACGGTCGAGGCGACGGCCGACGACGGCACCACACGCAGCTTCGAGGTGCTGGCCCGCATCGACGCGCCCGCCGAGGTCGACTACCTGCATCACGGCGGCATCCTGCCGATGGTGCTGCGGCGGATGATCGCCGCGGCGCCTGCGGTGTAGCGATCAGGCTTGGAGTCCTCACCGTCGTCCGGCTCAGCAGCTCCGGGCGGCGCCGGTCGGGTCTGCGCTTGGTGCCGCGGATTTCGGATGGGGTATTCGGCTCTAGCAGTAGCGCTGGTGAGGCGTTCGACGGCTTGCGATAGGTCGCCTCAGCGCCGCAGCCCGGAGCGGTGCGCAAGCCGAACGAGCAGCCGCCGCGGATCGCAGACGCAAACGCGAACCCGGGTGCAGCAGTGGCTGCGTGTAGCCCCCGTCGGATGCCGCCAACAGCCGCAAGCGCGGAGGCGACAGGGAGACGTCTCAAATGACAGGTGATGACCCATCCGCATCCGCGACGCGGCGCATCGCAGACGATCTAGTGCCGTAGCTCGGGCGCCGCCACCAGCACCGAGATGGCGGCGTCGACGACCGTCGGGTCGAGCTGCCCGCCGGCGCACGCCTGCAGCTCGGCGATCGCCTCGCTCCGTGTCCGGGCCTTGCGATACACGCGGTCGACGGTGATCGCCGAGTAGGTGTCGGCGCACGCCACGATGCGCGCCTCGACGGGGATGTCCTCACCCGCCAGGCCATCCGGATACCCGGTACCGTCGAAGCGCTCGTGGTGGTGGCGCACGGCGGGCGCCGCATCGGCCAGTCCGGCGATTCGGCGGATGATCGACTCGCCGACCTCGGCATGCGTGCGCATGACGGCCCACTCTGCCTCGTCGAGCGGGCCGGCCTTCGTCAGGATCGCGTCGGGAATGGCGATCTTGCCGAGGTCGTGGAGCCAGCCGGCCAGCCGGCAGCGCATGACCACGGTCTCCGGCAGCCCGACGGCGGCCGCGATCGACGCGGCCATGTCGGCAACCTGCGCGCAGTGGGTCTCCGCGATGCCCTCGCGGGCGCCCGCGGACAGCGCCAGGGCCTGCGCGAGGCGGATCGCCTCGGGCTCCTCCGCCACCAGGTCCTCGACCGTCAGCTCCGAGAACAGCCGCGTCTGGTCGCGGCCGCGGCGCTTCGCCGAGTAGAGCGCGCGGTCGGCGGCGTCGATCAGGCCCTCGACCGACCACAGGCCCGGCTGCGCCAGGGCGCCGCCCGCCGAGCTGCTGACGCTCAGCAACAGCTCCGGCCCAGCGCCCAGAGGCGCGGCCGTGATCGCCTCGCGGAGGTGCTCGGCGGCGCGGTGCAACTCCTCCTCCGACTCGAGGCCGGGCAGGATCACGCAGAACTCCTCGCCACCCCAGCGCCCGACCGTGTCGTACGACCGGATCGACCGCCGCAGCCTCCGGCCGACGTCGATCAGCACAGCGTCGCCGGCCGGGTGGCCGTGGGTATCGTTGACCGTCTTGAAGCGGTCGAGGTCGAGCAGCACGACGCCCGGCGCGCGTCCCTCCCGGGCAGCGCGGCCGAGCTCCGCATGCAACGACTCCACCAGATGACGCCGGTTCGCGAGCCCGGTCAGCGAGTCGGTCCGCGACTGGCGCTCCATCTCGGTGCGGTGCTCGACGTCGCCGGTCACATCGCGGCCGACGTAGAGCATGAGGTCGTCCTCGGGGTCGTACGCGCCGGTCCACGAGAACCACCGCGTCCGGCCGTCCTTCGTGACACAGCGGAGCGTCACCGGCGTCGCGCTCTCCCTCGTGAAGTCATCGTCGACCTGCGTGTCGCCCGGCGCGTCGTCGGGGTGCATCAGCAGCGACCACGTCCGGCCGATCACCTCGTCCTGCTCGTAGCCGAGCAGCGAGCTGACCGCAGGGTTGACGAGCCGGATCACGAGTCCGCGATCCGACGCGATGATGAGGTCGTTCGACAGCTCGAACACCCGCTGGAACTGCTCCGCCGTCGCGCGCTCACGTGTGACGTCGAGCGCGACGCCGTCGAGGATCATGCGTCCGTCGTCGAGCCGCCGAGTGACGCCGCGCTCGCGGATCCAGCGCGTCACGCCGTCGAAGCCGTGCAGCCGGTACTCGACCTCGTACGGCTCGCCGACAGTCCTCCCGGCCCGCAGGTACGCCTCGCCCCACGCGTCGTAGTCGTCGCGGTGCACGCGCCCGTCCCAGTCCGCGTCGGGCCGCACCAGCGCGCCGGTGGCGCCCAGCAGCTTCTCGGCCCCGGGGCCGGTGAAGGTGCCGACGAAGTAGCCATCGGGTGTCAGCTCGCCGCTGAACAGGTACGCGTCGAGCGCCTCCGCGATGCCGAACACCGTCTGGTGGATCGCAGCCGGCGGCATCCGCTCGACGTCGAGCAGCCGCTCGGGCGTGCTGTCGTGGATCACGATCGCGCGCTCGAGGCCGAACCGCACCACCTCCACGCGGACCGCAAAATGCGTGCCGCCAGGGCGTATCAGGTCGGCGGCGCCGCGGCCGGGCGCGAGATCGGTGTCCGACAACAGCTCGGCGATGTTGCGTCCGGGAAGGTCGCCGCCGCGTACCAGGCGCCGCGCCGCCGCGTTCGCGTGCAGGACGACGCCGGCGTCGTCGATCACGAGGGCGCCGTCCAGCACGGCGTCCACGAGGGAGCGAAGCGGATCCACTCCTCACGTTGTAGTGGACGGAGCGCTCGTCCACCCGCCTGCTACAACCCCGCGACCGCCTGGACGAGCTTGTTGACCGACCCCTTGGCGTCGCCGAACAGCATCATCGTCTTCGGGTTGTAGAACAGCTCGTTGTCGATGCCGGCGAACCCGGTGGCCATCGAGCGCTTCAGCACCACGACGTGCTCGGCCTTGTCGACCTCGAGGATCGGCATGCCGTACAGCGGCGAGTCGGGATCGTCGCGGGCCGCCGGATTCACCACGTCGTTCGCGCCGATCACGATCACGACATCGGTCTCGGCGAACTCGGGGTTGATCTGCTCCATCTCCCACAGCGCGTCGTACGGCACGTCGGCCTCGGCCAGCAGCACGTTCATGTGGCCCGGCATGCGGCCGGCGACCGGGTGGATGGCGTACTTGACGTCGATGCCGCGCTTCTCGAGCAGGTCGGCGAGCTCGCGGACACCGTGCTGCGCCTGCGCCACGGCGAGCCCGTAGCCCGGCACGACGACGACCCGGCGCGCGTAGCCGAGCAACACGCCCACGTCGCTCGCCGCCGTGTCGCGGACCGGCCGGTCGGCATTGTCGGCCGAGCTACCCGCCGACGTCGCCGGACCGCCGCCGAAGGCGCCGAACAGCACATTCGAGATCGAGCGGTTCATGGCCTTGGACATCAGCTGCGTGAGCACGGTGCCGGAGGCGCCGACCAGGGTGCCGGCGATGATCAATGCGTCATTGGAGAGCACGAAGCCCGTCGCGGCCGCCGCGAGGCCCGTGAACGAGTTGAGCAGCGAGATCACGACCGGCATGTCCGCCCCGCCGATCGGCAGCACCGCGGCGACGCCGATCAGCAGCGCGATCACGCACATCGGGAAGAACAGGGACTGGTCGATGGAGGTGGCCGAGACGACCGCCAGCACGAGCACCGCCGCGAGCGCCGCGCCGTTCACGACCTTCTGCGCCGGCCACGTGATCGGGCGGCCCGGCAGCCACTCCTGCAGCTTGCCGAACGCGACCAGCGAGCCGGCGAACGAGATCGCCCCGACGACGGCCGAGAACATGATCGAGACGGCGATCTTGGCGTCCAGCGAGGTCGCGCCCGCGTCGGCTGCGACGTGGTACTCCGATGCCGCGATCAGCGATGCCGCACCGCCGCCGACGCCGTTGAACAACGCCACCATCTGCGGCATCGCAGTCATCTTCACGCGCTGGGCGGCGACGGCGCCGATAGCCGTGCCGACGGCGATGCCGACCACGATCCACAGGAACGACACCACCCGCGCGTCGGCCAGCGTGGCGACGATCGCGACCAGCATGCCGACGCCCGCGACGACGTTACCGCGCCGCGCGGTGCGCGGCGTCGACAGGAACTTCAGGCCGAGGATGAACAGGACCGCCGCCACAAGGTAGGCGAGGCGGATGGCATCGTCTCTCGTCATCAGTCGCGAATCACGTACGTGCCGGCGACCTTGTCCATCCAGCCCTGCTTCTTCGAGTCGAACGCGACCCAGATCAGGCCGAGCGCGAGCGCGAGCGCAGAGACGTAGAGCATCAGGTAGCGCACCACGGCGGTGCCGTAGGTGACGGGCTTCCCGTCGACGCGGACGAGTCGCAGGCCGAGGATCCGGCCGCCGATCGTCCTGCCCCACGCGACCCACAGCACAATCGCGTAGACGGCGGCTACCAGCGACTGGATGCCCTGGCTGCCGGCACTTCGCTCGTCGCCCAGGATGGAGAACAGGATGCTGAGCGGGATGGCGACGATGAGGGCGTCGAGGATCGTCGCCAGCACCCGGATCCAGAAGCCGGCATAGCGCGGCTCGGCGACCACCGGCGGCTCGTCCCAGGCCGGGGGTGCGGTGTCGTCCCAGGAGCTCACTTCGCCTCCTTCTCGGCCGGCCTGCGCCGGAACATCTGGAGCATCCGATCGGTGACGAGGAAGCCGCCCACGACGTTGACCGTGCCGAACACGACCGCGATGAAGCCGAATACCGTCGCGAGCGTGCCGCCGAGGTCCTCGCCGACGACGACGATCGCGCCAACGATGACGATGCCGTGGATGGCGTTCGTTCCGCTCATCAGCGGCGTGTGCAGCATCGTCGGCACTTTCGAGATGACCTCGAAGCCGACGAACACCGCCAGCGCGAACACCGTCAGCTGCGTGACCAGGTCGACGCTCACGCCCTCTCCTCGGTCAGCGCCGCGACGCGCGCGTTGACGACCATCCCGTCGTGGGTGACGAGCGACTCGCGCACGATCTCGTCGTCCATGTCGAGCACGAGCTCTCCCTCCGGCGCCAGTAGCTTCACGAGCGACTGCACGTTCTTCGAGTACAGCTGGCTCGCGTGCTGCGCCATCGTCGACGGCAGGTTCAACGTGCCGATCAGCGTGACGCCGTGCCGCTCGACGATCTGCCCGGGCTCGGTCAGCACGCAGTTGCCGCCGGCCTCGGCCGCGAGGTCGACGATCACGGAGCCCGCGCGCATCTGCGCCACGGCCTCGGCCGTGATCAGCACCGGCGCGGCGCGGCCCGGTATCAGCGCGGTCGTGATGACGACGTCGGAGTCGGCGACGGCGCCCGCGACCAGCTCCTGCTCGCGGCGGTGGGCGTCCTCGTCGAGCTCCTTCGCGTAACCGCCGGCGGTCTCGGTGTCTGCGGCTCCCAGATCGAGCTCGAGGAACCGCGCGCCGAGCGACTCGACCTGCTCCTTGACCGCCGGCCGCACGTCGAACCCCGTCACGACGGCGCCAAGGCGCCGGGCGGTGGCGATCGCCTGCAGGCCCGCGACACCGGCGCCCAGCACCAGCACCCGCGCCGGCTTGACGGTGCCTGCGGCGGTCATCAGCAGCGGGAAGAACCGCGGCAGCGTGGAGGCGGCGTACAGCACTGCCCGGTAGCCGGCTGCCGTGGCCTGCGAGGAGAGCGCGTCCATGGACTGCGCGCGCGTGATGCGCGGCACCAGCTCGATCGCGATCGCAGAGCACCCGGTTTCCGCCAGCTCGGTCATGCCCGCCGGGTCGCCAAGCGGGTTCAGGAACGCGACCACGACCTGGCCGGGGCGCAGCAGCGCGCGTTCCTCGGGCGTCGGCGCGGCGACCTTGGCGAGGCACTCGGCCGCGGCGCAGGTCGCCGCCGCGTCAGGCATCACCTGGGCCCCCGCCTCGGCGTACTCGGCGTCGGCGTGGTGCGAGCTCGCGCCGGCGCCCGTCTCGACGAGCACCTCGTGCCCCTCGCCGATCAGCGCGGCCACGACGTCGGGAACGAGCGCCACTCGACGCTCGTGCGCGCGCACCTCGCGTAGTACTCCGACCCTCACGTACCGAGACCTCCCGGTCCACCTCGTCGGCGATCGTACACGACAGTGGTACCGGGGACCCTCCTGTGTAGCCTGATCGGTCCGATGCGTCCACTCCGCGTCATCCACGCAGCCGATTGCCACCTCGACGCCCCGTCGCGCTCGCTCGCGCGCGAGGTCCGCGAGCGCGTCGAGCAGTCGGCGCGCACCGCTGTCGAGCGACTGGTGGCGCTGGCGGTCGATCGCGAGGCCGACGCGCTGCTGCTGGCGGGCGACCTGTTCGACCGCGACCTGGTGCGAATCCCGACCGAGCTGTGGCTGCCCGAGGTGCTCGGCGAGGCGACGGCATCCGGCGTCACGGTGATCGCCGTGACGGGCAACCACGATCCGGGCGGCGGCGCCGGTCCGCTCGACCGGATCGGCTGGCCCGAGGCGCGGTTCCACCTCGTCCGCGACCGCACGCCACGGTCGATCGAGCTGCGGCGCGACGATGGCGAGCTGGCCGGCATCGTGGTCGCCGCCGGTCACGAGACGCCGCGCGAGCGCGACAACCTCGTCGCGACCTTCCCCACCGTCGCAGCGGACGTGCCCGTGATCGGCCTCGTCCACTGCCAGGTGCACGGCTACGAGGGCGAGCATGACCGCTATGCACCGTGCACCGCCGCCGACCTGGCCGGCCGCGGCTACGACTACTGGGCGCTCGGCCACGTGCACACGGCGGTGGGCGTCTCGGCCGAGCCGGCGGCCTGGTACTCCGGCTGCCTGCAGGGTCGGCACTTCGGCGAGACGGGGGCCAAGGGCGCCCTCGACGTCGAGTTCGGCCCTGACGGCCCGACCGTCGAGTTTCGGCCGCTGGCGCCGGTGCGCTGGCAGGAGCTGGTCCTCGGCGACCTCGACGACATTGCCGACACCCGCGGCCTCGTCGAGCACTGCGAGCGCGCGTTCGAGGCGCTCGCGCGCGAGCGCGGCGTGCTGCCCGGGCAGGACTGGGTGCTGCGCGTCCGGTTGAAGGGCCGCACGCCCTTCTACGCCGAGCTGCGCGGTGCCGAGGCCGCCGACGACCTCGCGCTCGCGCTGCGCGAGCGGCTCCAGATCCTGGATGTCGAGGTGCGCGACGAAGGCGTCACGCCTCCCGTCGACGTGGCCGAGCACGAGGGCCAGCCGCACGTCCTCGGCGCCGCGCTCGAGCTGATCCGCCAGGGCCGCTTCGACGAGCGACTGCTGGAGGAGATGGCGCCCACGGCGCTGGCCGGGGCACCGGCCGACCCCGCCGCGCGCGCGGCATACCTGCGCGCGCTGCTCGACGGTCTCGATGTCGAGATCGTCGCCGCCATGCTCGAGGAGCAGGGGCGATGAGGCTCGACGGCTGGCGCATCGACGGCTTCGGAGGGCTCGCCGGCTGGCAGGTCGAGGCACTCGCGAGACACGAACTGATCGTGGTCTGCGGTCCCAACGAGTCAGGCAAGTCGACGCTGCGCGAGTTCATCGCCACCGCCTACTTCGGATTCGCCCCGGCGCAGCGCGAGCTGAATCCGTTCGCGCCGGCCGACGGTCGCTTCGGAGGCGCGCTGCAGCTCGTCGATGACGCCGGCGAGCGCCTGTCGATCGAGCGCGAGCTGCGCTCGGCGCCCCGCGGCCGCGTGTATCGCGCGACCACGCACGACGATCTTGCGAACCGGCCGCTGCCGGCGCTCGCCGGCATCTCGCGGCCGGTCTACATGGACCTGCACTCGCTCGGGCTCGACGACCTGCTGCGCGTCGACTCCTCGACCTGGCAGTCCGTCGAGGACCGGCTGCTGGCCGGCTCCGCACTCGCATTCCTGCGCTCGGCCGCCGACGTGCGGCGCGGGCTCGACGAAGAGGCCGCCGCGCTGTGGCGCCCCGACCGCCGCGGCCAGCCCGAGGCGCGGCGCCTGCGCGAGCGGATCTCCGGGCTCCGCGCCGTCGAGCGCGAGGCCGCCGCGGCACGACGCCGGCTGGACGACATCGACGTCGAGTTGACCGCCGAGCGCGAGCGGGAGGAGCATCTGCGCCGCACGGGCTCCGCGCTCGTCGCCCGCCTCCGCCGGCACACCGACCTGGCGCCGGCCCTGGCGGCCTGGCGCGATGTCGAGCGGCTACGCGCCGAGGCCGCCGCGATCCTCCCGCGCGATGACGACTTCCCGGGCGATCCCGCCGACGCGGTCGACCGGCGCCGGGCCGAGGCGGCCGATGCCGAGCGCGCCGCCACCGCTGCGCGACGCCACGCCGACCATCTCCAGGCGCTCGCCGACGTGCCCGACACCGTGCGGTTGCTGGCCGACCGCGCAGGTCAGCTGCGCGAGCTGGCGGCGGAGGAGGCGGGGACGGCCGACCTGCGCGTCGCGATGGCCACGGCCGAGGCCGCGGTCAAGGCCCGTCGCGCCGAGGCCGATCGCCGAGCCGACGCGGTGCTCGGCCGGCCGCTCGAGCCCGACGACCGCGCGGCGCTCGACGCGGTCCGCACTGCCGACCTGCGAGCCGCCGTCACCGCTGCCGCGGTACCCGTTCGACGCTCACCGTCGTACATCGCCGCCGCCGCGGCGCTGGTGTCCGCACTGCTCGCCGTGGCCGGCGTCGGCGGTCGCACCCTCCCGGCGCTCGCCGCCGTGGCGTTGGCGGGCGTCGCGGCACTCATCGCCCGGTCGACCGCTCCGCGTCGCACGGGTCCCAGCGTGGCTGCGGCGGTCGGCCGGCTGGCCGTCGCACCGTCGCGTCTCGCGATGCCCGACGCGGCGCTGGTGGCCGACATCGACGGGCTCCACGCCGCCGCCGCCGAGTCCGACGCCGCCGCCGCCGAGCTGCACCGGCTGCGCACGATGGCCGGTACGCGGGCGACGCGGCTGCAGGAGGCGCTCCGGCAGCTCGGCCTGACCTCGGCCGGGCAGGCGCTGCAGGCCGTCGACGACGCCCTCATCCGCGTCGCCGAGGCGCGGAAGGCCGGCGAGCAGCTCTCGCAGACCATCGCCGACGCCGACCGGCTCGCGGGCGCCGCGGTCGCGGCCGCCGGCCGCCGCGACGCGCTGCTGATCAAGCTGCAGGCCGTGCGGCCGGGCGACGGGCTCGACGCGGCCGTCTCGGCAGTCCTGACGGCGCGCAGGCTCCGGACGGCGGCCGACGAGCGGCTGCGCAGCGCGAACGCGGCCTTCGGCGACGTCGCGACGATCGCCGCCGAGGCTGCCGAGGACGAGCAGAACGGCACACCGCTGCTGCTGGACGATGCCGCCCTTGCACAGCTCGACGCCGAGCGCGCAGCCAACGCAACCGCTCTCGAGGAGCTGCAGCACCGCCGTGGCGCGCTGGTGTCCGAGCGCCACGGTGTGGCCTCGCTTCCCGGCGTCGCCGACGCGGCCGGAGAGGCGGCCGTCTACGAGGAGCGACTGGCCGCGGCCGAGTACCGTCGCGACCGGCTCGCGATGGCCTCGTCGATCCTCCTCCGGGCCGAGCGCCAGTTTCGCGAGCGGCATGGCCCGAGCTTCCTCACGGCCGCCAGCGCGTACCTGTCGACCATCACCGGCGGGCGTTACGAGCGGCTGCTGATCGCCGAGCACAGCGGCACCGAGCCGCCGCGGCTCGAGGTGGTGCGCGACGGCCGTCCCGTGCCCGTCGGCGCCCCGCTGTCGCGCGGCACGCTGGAGCAGATCTACGTGGCGCTGCGCCTCGCCCTGGTCGACGAGGTCGATCCGAACCGGCTGCTGCCGCTGTTCCTCGACGAGGCGCTGGTCAACTGGGACGATGATCGCGTCGACGGCCTGTTGCCGCTGCTGAGCGCGCTGCAGGGGCGCCAGGCGCTCTTCACGACGTGCCATCCCGCGATGGCGGCGCGCCTCGGCGCGATCGGCGCCGCCGTCATCGCCACGCCCGACCTGCCGCGCCTTCCTGCGCACGTCGCCTGACCCGGGCCCGGAGCGCCGACGAGACGGCGCCGCGTTGCCCCCAGAGGTTCCATCAAACTGCCGTCTTGCGACTCGCAGGAGAAGCCTTTGAACGCGGCGCCGTCCTCGACGTGAGACCAATCTATCGCCCGTGTGTGAAGGCTTTGTGAACCCCGCGAAAGGCTCACGTTGCCGCCGCGCTTCGTCCGTCTGGGCGAACTCTCAGGCTGAGGGGTCGCGTCAGAGGTCGTTGCGGAAGCCGAGCAGGATGCTGTTCAGCACGAACAGCACGGCGATCGCGATCGTAAGGCGCGTGAGGTTGCGCTGCATGACCTGCGTACCGGCCGAACCGCCGGCGACGCCGAACGCTCCGGAGAGCCCGGCATCCTTGCCGTCATGCATCAGCACGAGCACGATCACGCCGAACGCGAGCAGCACCTGGAGGCCTACGAGGACGATCGTCACGTCGCTCAGTCTACCAGCACGCGTCCGGATTCACCCTGCTCCAGGCGGCCGATCACCGTCGCCGAGGCGGGCACCGCATCGGGCGACACGGCAGCCAGCAGGCCACCCGACGTCTGGGCGTCGCACGCGATCGCCGCGAGCAGCTCGTCGTGCCGCTCGGCGAACGTCGCGAACGCGTCGGCGGCCTCGCGGTTGCGCCGCGAGCCGCCCGGCACGTAGCCCGCGCGGGCCAGGTCGAGCACGCCCGGCAGGATCGGCAGATCGCACAGGTCGAGGCGCGCGGTCAAGCCGGACGCCTCCGCCAGCTCGTGCAGGTGGCCGACGAGGCCGAAGCCGGTCACGTCCGTGACGGCGTGCGGCTCGCCGGCGGCGCGGAGCGCGCGGGCGCCGACGCCGTTCAGTGTCGTCATCGACGCGACGGCCGCGGCCAGCACGTCACCGGGCGCGGCATCGGAGCGCAGCGCGTTGGCCACCACGCCGGTCCCGAGCGCCTTCGTCAGCACGAGCACGTCGCCCGGCAGGCCGCCGCCGTTGCGCCAGATCGCGTCCGGGTGCACCGTCCCGCTCACGACCAGGCCGTACTTGGGCTCGGGGTCGACGATGGTGTGGCCGCCGACGACGGCGATGCCCGCCTCCCGCGCAGCCGCGATGCCGCCGGCGAACACGGCGGTCACCGTGGCGGGGTCGAGGTCTCGCGGAAAGCCGGCGATGGCCAGGGCGCAGAGCGGCTCGCCACCCATCGCGTACACGTCGGAGATGGCGTTCGTGGCTGCGATCCGACCGAAGTCGTAGGGATCGTCGACGAGCGGCGTGAAGAAGTCGACGGTCTGCACGAGCGCGAGCTCGGGTGTGAGGCTGATCACGGCGCCATCGTCGAACCCGGTGGTGCCCGCGAGCACCCTCGGATCGGTCACGGCGGGCAGGCCGCGCAGCACCGCGGCCAGGTCGGCGGCGGGCAGCTTGCAGGCACAGCCGCCACCGACCGCCATGCTCGTCAGGCGCGGGCCGGCCACCGTCACCGTCCCGTGCGCGTGAACAGCAGCGCGGCCGTGCCGCCGAACACGCTCGCGGTGCACGACAGCAGGCCGGCCGTCGGGCCAAACACCGATCCCGTCAGGATCGCGCCCACGAACGCCGGTCCGAACACGCTCCCGACGCCGAGGCGGTACGTGGTGTAGCCCTGCATCGCGGCGATCGGCGTCATCGCGGCGTACGGAACGACCCACCACAGCACCGGCACCACGAGGCCCGCGCCCGCGAACCGGAAGCTGGCGCGTGTGGTGGCGAGGATCGCGGCGCGCTCGATCGCGAAGAGGGCGCCGAGGAGGACGAAGGTGAGGACGACCGCGATCAGCGGGTTGGCGTCGTAGAAGTCGAAGCCGTCCACGAACCCGGCGAAGGCCGTCACGCCGGCCACGGCGATGATTCCGACCGCGATCGAGTCCTTTGGCGCCAGCCGCTGGGGAAGCCGGATGGCGGGTCGCCGCGGCGGGGCTGGAGCCGGGGTCGGGCGAGGCGCGCCCCGCTGCGCCGGCGACCTCGGCGGCGTCGCTGCGCGCCGCGGATCGCGTCGTTTCGCCTGCCGCTTCGCCACCCGGCTACCGTAACCGATCGAGTGCGGAAAGGAGACGCGCGGCCAGGGCGTCGACGCTGTTCGCATCGGCCGCCGCCTGACCTGCCGGATCGTCGCGCCGCAGCCCGATCGCGGCCCGCAGTCCGGCCTCGATCGCGCCGCTGTCGCGAGGGTCGACGGCGACGGAACACGCCGGTGGCAGGTCGGCTGCCACCGGAATCGTCTGCGAGACGACGACCGGAACGCCACAGGCCATGGCCTCCAGCGCGCCCAGGCCGTAACCCTCCCGCTCCGGCACGAACGCCGCCACGTCGGCGGCGCGCAACAGGCGCGCCACGTCAGCCGGCGGGACGCGGCCGAGCATGCGCGCTCCCGGTACGGCGGCACCGGTGCCGGCCAGCCACAGCTCGCCGTCGATGCCGGCGACGGCGGCGGCCAGCGCGGAGCCGTTCTTGACGCCGACCTGCACGACGAGCGGCCGTCTCGGCTCGGGTCCCAGGGCGCCGGCGGCGATGTCGCGGTCTCCAGGGCGGAACGTGGTCCGGTCGACGCCCATGTGCGCGATCAGCACGTCGGCCGGCAGCGGGCAGACGGCACCGAGGCGGTCGGCAAGCGGCTGCGACACGGCAACCAGCAGACCGGCGCCGCCGAGCACCCGGCGCGTGCGCCCGCGCAGCCACGACGACGACTCGGCGTTGACCACGTCCTGGCCGTGTGCGACGACCGCATACGGCACCGATGCCGTTCGCGCCGCACGCCTGGCGGCCTCGCCGCCGGGAAACAGGAAGTGCCCGACCACGACATCTGGCCTCGCAGATCGCGCCCCATGCGTTGCGACCGAGAACAGGCGCAGCCACTTCAGCGGCGCTCGCAGCCCGCCGCGGCCGGGTGGCACCGACGCGACGGCGACGTCCGCGCCCAGCCGCTCGAGCGCCCGTACCTGTCGCTCGACGAACGCACCCAGCTCGGGCCGCTCGGCCGACGGCCACATCTGCGTGACGACGAGGATTCGCACGCCACCACGATACGGCGCGAGGTCCGCGGGCCGAGCGGCGACCCGTCCGGTCCGACGCTACGGCACCTGCCCGTGCCGCAAGACGCCCGCTTCCGCGCACCTCGCGCAAAACCCGTGCCACGTCGCGCGACCTGTGACACTTCCGCGCGGAAGCGTTCTGGGGTCAGACCCCATAACTCGAAGTTATGGGGTCTGACCCCGCGCGCAGGACGCGCGCCAAAGAGCGCGGAAGTGTGACGGATGCGTAGAGCGCCAGCAATGCGTCGTGCGTGTAACAGTTATGCACAGTTGTGACACAACCGGCCGGCCATCGAGCACCTTCGTCCGGTCGCAGACCGAACATTCACGACGAACCGCCTCACGCTGGGCAACTTCGTCCATCAGCGGATACAGGACCTCGCATCCCTGGCGTGGCGTGGTGTCGCGGCCCGGCGTCCGCGTCGTCCACCTCGACGGAGACAGTGGCGGCGCCCGGGGCGACATGCCTTCGCTGGACGGGCATCAGAGCCGGGTGTCGGATTCGAACCGACGACATCTTCTTTACAAGAGAAGTGCTCTACCAACTGAGCTAACCCGGCGAGATGACGCAGGCGTACCGAACCATAGTATCTGCCTCCACGACCGCCGTTGCGGCTATGGTCGCGGCATGCCAGTGTCCGAGATCTCGATCCGCCGATCGTCGCGGGCCCGCCGGATCCGCGTCACGGTCGGCCACGACGGGCACGTGGTGCTGATCGCACCGACGCGCGCCACGGAGCGCGCGATCGCCCGCGCCGTCGAGGAGTCGCGACCCTGGATCGCCCGCACCACCGCGCGTCTGGCACGCGTTCCGACGCTCGGCCTCGACGTGCCGGGCATCGCGTGGAGCAGTGGCACGCCGCTCCGGATCGTGCGCGACGTCGGCCCGCCGCGCGTCGAGGCCGGCGACGGCCTGCTCGTGCTGCGCGCTCCGGACGACGTTGCCGCCCACCGGGCGCTGGATCGCTGGTATAGAGCCACATGTCGCAGCCTCATCGATGACTGCCTGCCGGACTTTGCTGCTCGGATGGGCGTCGCGCCAGGCCCCGTCACGATCCGCGAGGCGCGGACGCGCTGGGGCTCCTGCAGCGCCTCCGGCGCGCTGTCGTTCAACTGGCGCCTCGCGCTGGCGCCGGAGCCGGTCCTGCGCCACGTCGTCATCCACGAGCTGGCACACCTCGTGCACCGCGACCACTCGCACCGGTTCTGGGAGGTCGTCGAGACGAACGATCCCGCGACACCCGTCCGGCGCGCCTTTCTGCGCCGTCACGGCGCCGAGCTGCTGGCCTACGACCCCGCGCGAGCGCTCTTGCCGGCCTGAGACACGCGGTAGAGCGCGTCCATGAGGTCGGCCTGCTGCGTCGGATCGATTGCCGACGCCACCAGACGCGTGTGCTTGCGCCGGATCACGTCCACTGCCGCCCGGTGCACGGTTCGTCCGTCCTCCGTCAGCGTGAGACGGGCCTTGCGCCCGTCGCGCTCCGACTCGCCGCGCGTCACGAGCCCCAGCTCGCGGAGCCCGTTCAACCACCCGGTGACCGTCGGTCGCGTCACGCCGAGCTCCTCGGCCGCCCCGGCCGGCGAGATGCCGGCGTTGCGGGCGATCACATCGAGCAGGCCGAACACGGGCGGCGTGATGCCGAACGGCTCCAGGGCCTCGCGCTCCGCGAGCGCGAATGCGCGCTGGGCGTCGGCGATCAGGCGCGCGAAGGCGCGTGCGTCATGCGGCTCGTAGGACAATCCGAGCCTCAGGGTAGGGGAAGCGCTGCTACTCGCGTGCGTCGAGATGCGTGCCGACCTTGCGCTTGACGCGCTGCAGCGCGTTGTCGACGGCCTTGGCGTCGCAGTGAAGGCGCTCGCCGATGATCTCGTACGACTCGCCCTCCATGAACAGTGCCAGCACCTGCGCCTCGAGCTTCGAAAGGCTCGCGCCGAGTACGCCGACGAGCGCCTCGAGGCCCTCGGAGGAGATCACGCGGTTCGCAGGGTCGTGCACGTTCGACGCGGCCAGCGTGTCGCCGATCGTGCAGTCGCCGGCGTCGGCGTCCTGCCCCGCCGGCGTGTGTGAGAACGAGATGTACCCATTCAGGGGGCCGTGCTTGTAGCGGGTCGCACCCTTGATGGCCGTGATGATCTGGCGAGTGATGCACAGCTCGGCGAACGAGCGGAAGCTCGTGTCCTTGTCGACGCGGTAGTCGCGGATCGCCTTGTAGAGGCCGATCAGGCCCTCCTGCTGGAGGTCTTCGCCATCACCGCCGGCCAGGAAGTAGCTCGAGGCCTTGAGGCGGACGAAGCCGTTGTAGCGCCGGATCAGAGCGTCCAACGACCGTCCGTCGCCGTTGCGGGCCCGCAGGACCAGCGCCAGGTCATCCGATTCGCGCTGTGGTCGGCGCGCGACGTGGGCATGCGCTTGCTGCAAGGCTCGATCCTCCATCGGTTTCCTAAGCTCAATCTGTAGTCGAGACTGAGATTCGCCTGGCGGATGCTGGCAGATGTGATGGAAACTTGCAAGTCCTTGCTGTATACGAACACTTGTTCGCATAGACTCCAGCCAAACTCTAGAGGACTAGAGGAGGGTTAGGTTAAGCGCGTTTTCGCCCCGAAAATCGGCCGGCGAGCGCGCGGAACCGCGACCTGACGCCCGGCCATGGGCGCAGGGATCCCCGAACCCGCCGTCTCAGAAGCCGCGCTGCCGCCGCGCCTCGAACAGCAGCACCGCCGCGGCCACCGATGCGTTCAGCGACCCGACCTGACCCTGGATCGGGATCCGCACGGCCGCGTCGCAGACCGACCGGACACGCGGACGCACGCCGCGGCCCTCCGATCCGATCACGAGGATCGCGCCGTCGGCCAGGTCGGCGTCGACGTGGCGGTCGCCGGCATCGGCGTCCGTCGCGAAGCTCCAGAGCCCGGGACGTCGCGAGCGGACGAGCCAGTCGGCCAGGTTCGGCACCACGGCGATCGCGAGGTGCTCGACGGCGCCGGCCGACGCGCGGCAGACCGCCGCGGTGACGGTGGCGCTGCGATGGCGGGGAACCACGAGCCCGTCCGCACCAGCGCACAGCGCCGAACGGGCGATCGCGCCCAGGTTGTGCGGATCGCTGATCTCGTCGAGCGCAATGATCAGCGGCCGGTCGCCGGCGGCCATCCGGTCGGCGTCGGCGTAGGGGTACGGGTCGACGTCGGCCGCGAAGCCCTGGTGATCCTCGGAGCCGGCCAACGCGGCCACCTCGTCGCCGCGCGCAATGCGCACGGGCGCGCCCGCCAGCCACTCCACGCCGGCGGCAGCGCGCTCGGTCGCCAGCACCTCGCGCACCCGGCGCCGTCCCCGGAGCGCCTCGCGGACGGGATTGCGGCCGTAGACGACGTCGGCCACCGCTACCTCGGTGCCGGGACGAGCTCGAAGCCGTCGCCGGCGTCGCGGACGACGAAGCCGGCAGCCGCGATCTGGTCGCGCAGCTCGTCCGCCCTGACCCAGTCGCGTTCCGCGCGCGCAGCCACCCGCTCCTCCGCCAGGCCGACAACCGCGGCGGGGATCTCGTCGGCGGAGCCGAACCCGGCCAGCCCGAGCACGTCGAGCCGCGACACGAGCGCCTCGGCCACGGCAGCCGCGCCACGCGCCGACAGCGTGCGATCGTCGACGCCGCGGTTCGCCGTCCGTGCGAGGTCGAACAGCTCGGCCAGCGCTTGCGGCGTTGCCAGATCGTCGTCGAGCGCGGCGTCGAACGCCTCCACGCGACGATGGGCCTCGCCGGTTGCCGCGGCATCGCCCGACCCGTCTCCGGTCGCCGATCGCAGCCGGCGCAGCGCCTCGCGCAGCCCCTCGCCGGCGGCAGCGGCCTGGGCCAGCGTGTCGTCGTTGTAGTCCATCGGGCTGCGGTAGTGGGCGCGCGCGAACAGCAGCAGCAGCGTCTCGGCGCCCCACTCGTCGATCGCGTCGGCGAGGCGCTCCACGTTGCCGAGCGACTTCGACATCTTCACGTCGCCAAACCGGAGCATGCCGTTGTGCAGCCACGTGCCGGCGAACCGACGGCCGGTCGCGCCCTCGGACTGCGCGCGCTCGTTCTCGTGGTGCGGGAAGATCAGATCGAGGCCGCCGCCGTGCACATCGATCTGCTCGCCAAGGTGAGCCATCGCCATCGCCGAGCACTCGATGTGCCAGCCGGGACGGCCGCGCCCCCAGGGAGAGTCCCACCAGGCGTCCTCGTCGGGCTTGTTCGCCTTCCACAGCGCGAAGTCGAGCGGCGAGCGCTTACCGTCGCCCGCCTCGACCCGGCCCTCGGCCAGCATCTCGTCGGGCTTCTGGCCGGACAGGCCCCCGTAGGTGGCGAAGCTGCGCACCGCGAAGTACACGTCGCCGTCCGCCTCGTACGCGTGCCCACCGGCGATCAGCCGCTCGATCAGCGCGACGATCTCGGGCATCGTCTCCGTCACGAGCGGCTCGACGTCGGGCCGGCCGAGACCGAGCCGACCCGTATCCGTGAAGTACCACGCGGTCATCTCCGCCGCCAGCGCGGTGCTCGTGACGCCGCGCGCCGCCGCCGCGACGTAGATCTTGTCGTTCACGTCGGTGACGTTGATGACGACCTTCGACGCAACGCCCTGGCGGTCGAGGTGGCGCTTCAGCACCATCGCGACGACGAACGGCCGGGCGTTGCCGACGTGGATGCGGTCGTACACCGTCGGCCCGCACGAGTAGATGCCGATCGGCCGATCCGAGACGACCGGTTCCACGCGCTTCGTGAGGCTGTCGTGAAGCCTGATGGTCATGCGGCGCGCCCCCGGATCGCATCGTCGCGCTCGATCGCCGCCACGACGTAGCGCAGTGCCACGCCCTTCTCCCGGGCGGTCAGGCCGACGCGAATGCCGTGCAGGACGTCACGCACCGAGATGTCCTCGGCAGCGGCAGCGTGCTTCAGCTCGTCGAGCAGCTCGTCGGCGTCGTCGGGCGCCAGGTACGGCTCGGGCCAGCCGGCGCGGAGCTCGCGAAACAGCTCCATCGCGCGGGCCGAGACATCGTCCAGCTTCGGTCGCGTGCGCGGCGCCACGAGCACGGCCTCGGCCTCGTCGGCCGCGTCCACGAGGGTGTGGCAACCCTTCAGCCCCTCACCGAGCGCGGTCATCTGCGCAGGGTGCCAGACGACCCCGCGCAGCTCGAGCACCTGTCCGACGCGACGCGCCAGCTCGAGTCCGTTCAGGCGCTTCAGGTGCTGCTGCGAGAGCCAGTCGAGCCGCCCCCGATCGAACCGGCTCTGGCCGCGCGATATCGACTTCAGCTCGAAGCGCTGCGCAAGCTGGCCCAGCAGGGCAGGGCCGTCGGCGATCACGGGGCACGTCAGCTCGGCGAGGTAGTTGAGGAGGGCCTCCGGCGGGTAGCCCTCGCCGCGGAGCTCGGCGATCGACGGCGCGCCCTCCCGCTTCGACAGCTTCGCGCCGGCCTCCGACACCAGCAGCGCCGTGTGCGCGAACCGCGGCGGCCGCAGCTCGAGCGCCTCGAACAGCGCGATCTGGCGCGCCGTGTTCGTGAGGTGGTCCTCGCCCCGGATCACGTGGGTGATCTCCATCAGCGCGTCGTCGACCGCCGTCGCGAGCTGGTACGTGGCCGTGCCGTCCGACCGCACGATCACGAAGTCCTTGATCGCGCCGACCGCGACGCGCACGTTGCCGCGGGCCGCGTCGTGCACGACGATGTCCTCGGTCGGCGCGCGGAAGTGGATCGCGCCGTCCTCGCGGTACGCGCGGTCGTCCCGCACCAGCCGCTCGGCGTGCTCGAGATAGATCGGCATCCGCTCCGACTGCCGGTACGGGCCGTACGGGCCGCCCTCGTCGGGGCCCTCGTCGAACCGCAGGCCGAGCCACTCGGCGTCCTGGCGGATGGTGCGCTCGTAACGCCTGTTCGATCGCTCCGGATCGGTGTCGTCGACGCGCAGCACGAACTCGCCGCCGGCGCGACGCGCGAACAGGAAGTTCGCCACGGCCGTGAGCGCGCTGCCGAGATGGAGCGCGCCGGTCGGGGATGGGGCGAAACGGACGCGGACACCGGCCACGCTCGCAGGATACGGGTCACGCGCGACGGCGCCCGCGGATGCCCGCTACCGCGCGGTGAAGCCGGTGATCAGCTGCGCGGTCTCGAGCGGCACGTCGAGCTGCGGGCAGTGGCCGACGCCATCCAGCTCGACCCAGTCGGCGTGCGGAAACCAGTCGCTGCGGAACCGCGCAGCGGCCGCCGGCCATTCCAGGAGCCGGTCGTCGGTGCCCCACACCACGCGCACCGGGCACGTGACGCGCTCGGCGGCGAGCGGCCAGCCGTTGCGACGCGCGAAGTCGATCATCGGCCCGGCCGCACGACAGGCGGCGGCGCCGCAGATCAGGTGGGCGACCAGCTCGCCCGGCAGGTGCTCGAAGCGCGACGTGACCAGCTCGGTCGCGCGCCGTCGCCCTTCTGGCGTCGACACGATCGAGTCGACGAACGGCACCGCCGCCAGCAGCTGCTGCCGGGTCGTCTCCATCAGATCGAGCAGCTCCAGGTACGACGTGTCGCCCACCGCCCATCCACCGGCCGGAGCCAGCGCGACGACCGACTCGGCCCGTCCGCGCGCGGCGAGCTGGAGCGCGACGTAGCCACCGAGCGAGTTGCCGGCGACGTGCGCGGTCCCGAAGCCGGCCGCGTCCATCGCGCGCTCCACGGCGTCGGCCAGCAGACCCTCGTGGATCGCAGCGACGGGCTCGGCTCCCGCGTGGCCGGGAAGCGTCAGCGCCAGCACGTCGTGCCGGCGCTCGAGCGCCGGGAGCACGAGTTCCCACGTGCGCCACGTGTCGGTGAGCCCGTGCAGGCAGACCAGCGGGGATCCCTGGCCCCCGCGGTGGAGCGGTGTGAAGGCGACCTCCACGCCGGCAGGCTACGGCGCCGGGCCGGGGCTGAACGGGAAGGGCGTGAGCCGGTAGCCGATGTCGGCCCCCTCTCCGTGGAGCGGCAGCTCGACCAGGAGGGCCGATCGCGTCAGCGGCGCCGACCGCGATCGCGTGGTGGCGGCGACGTGCACCGCCGTGCCTGCCGGCAGCGCAGTCAGCAGCGCGACGTCGTAGCCGCGGCCGTCCCTCAGCGTGACGCGGAACGCGACGCGCCCCGAGACGGCGATCGGTTGCGACCCGACCGGCGTCATCACGCCGCCCGCGCCGACCAGCGCGTAGTCGGCCACGCCGTAGGCCGGAAATCGCACCTTCGCCACCAGCCTCCGGTGCCCGAGTCCGCGCAGCCGGTGGTAGACGGTGATCGACGTCGCGCCGAACCGGTGCGTCACCGTCGCCTTCGCCCCGTCGTGCCCGATCACCCGGGAGCGCGCGACGCGGCTGCCGGTGAACGTGCCGCCGCCGCTCGCTGCCCGGAACGAGATCAGCCCCGCGCCGCGGCTGGAGCCCGCTCCGGGCTGGGTCTCGAGCAGCGCACGCAGGCCGGCGAACACCCGGATGCCGAAGCCGGTCCGCGATGCACCGCTGCCGCCGGTGCCCGAGACCGGGAAGCCCGACGCGTCGTACAGCCGCGACAGCTCGGCCCCGCCGTTGCCGACGCGCGACGGCGGCACGATGGCAGTGCTGTACCGCGGAGTCGCGATCGTCAGCCGGTGGATGTCGGGGTCGTAGCCGTAGCTCTGCGGAAGCGTCTTCGGCGCGACTCCGCCGAAGCCGTCGACGGCCGCGCGTGCGGCCAGCGCGGCGAAGCGCGCCGGCACGAGCAGCCAGTCGACCTGCTCCTGGGCCTCGGGGTAGGGCAGGCCGAACGACATCGGCGACTCCTCCGGGCCCGCCTCGACCCGGTGGACGCGGCTGTACAGGTCGAGCGCGGCATCGAAGGTCGCTTCCGCGTGGGCACGAGCCGGCGCCGACAGGCCGATCGCGCGGCCTTGCGCGATCGCAAGCAGGCCGTCGGTCGACCAGGCCCAGTAGCGCCGCATGTGCCAGCGGGCGAACCCCAGTCCGGTGTCCCAGTTCGGGTAGCCGGCCGACGTCCACTCGCCGTACAGCACGCGGCCCTGCCACCGCCGGGCAACGCCCAGCAGCCGCCGGCCGAGCGGCTTCATGCCGCGCGCGACCGCGTCGTCGTACGGCCGCAGCGCGGTCACGATGATGCTGTTGTACTCGGTCGTCGGCAGCTGGTTGAGCGCGCTGGCGGTCTTGCGCTGCGGCAGGTAGTGGAGGCCGAAGCCGGCGTTCAGGTTCGATGTCTTCCGCCCCGCTGCGGGGCGTCGCGCGTGATCCAGGAACCAGACCAGCCAGTGCCGGTAGGCGTTGCGCAGCAGCTTCGTGTCGCCACCGGCCGTGGCGCAGGCCGCGTAGACATCCGCCATCCAGTTGATCTGGTTCAGCTGCGGCTGCGCGTACAGCGGCGAGCTGGCGACGCGGCACAGGCGGTCGCGGATCCGGGCCCGGTCGGTGCTGTTGAGGCCGATCGTGCCTCCCGCGACGTAGGCCGCGGCGAGCGCCTCCTCTACGCGGGCGTCGATCGCGACATGCTGCTGGAAGCTCGCGTCCTCCAGGCTCGCGCCCCAGCCGGGCGCGTGGGCCTGGGCGGGGTTCAGCCGGTCGTCGAACGCCGGCGCGCTGACCATGCGCCGCACCAGCCGGACGGCTCGCGAGTCCTGCCGCGCCAACCCCTCGTGCCCGGCCTGCGCGGCCAGTGCGTGGACGAGCAGCATGGTCGAGTTGAGGCGCGTCCCAGGCGGGGCGCCGGGCGTGTGGTAGACGCCTGCGGCGTCATCCCACGCGGTATCGACGGTGGCGACGAACTCGTCGCTGGTCGCCCAGTACTCGGCAGCCCCACGCGCCGACGCCGCCGGCGCGGCCAGCGCCAGCAGCGCGAGCGCGATGCAGGCAAGTCTCACGGGGAGCAGTGCGGCGGGATGCGTCATCGGTGGGAGCGGACACGGGCGCCTGACGCCCCCTTCCGGCGTGCAGGGTAGCCCGCGCTCCTCGCGCACCGTCAGCCGGTCGCGACCGGGCGCCGTCCGGTCGCGATCAGCGTCACCCCGGGAAATGCGAGGCCGTCCGGCGTCCGGTACGGCTCGACCGCCTCCTCGAGGCGCGCCCGCAACGCTCGCGCGGCCTCCTCGGGCAGGGCCTCGAGGCGCCGGGCGAGCGGTCCGGCGAGCGCCGACGTCCGCGTCCACCACTCGTCGAACGAGGCCGCGCGCATCGGCACGGGAAGCTCCCCGACGACGACGTCGACGAGCCCGGCTCGAGACAGCAGCGCGGCCAGCTCGCCGGCATCCTGGAGCGAGAAAGGCCCCGGCACGCCCGGCGGCGGCACCGGCTGGCCGATGTGCGCGCCGACCGTGCGAAAGACGATGTCGAGCCACGGGTTCCGCTCGCGCGGGCCCCAGACGGCGATGGCGACGCGACCGCCGGGCCGGAGCACCCGCTGGATTTCGCCGGCAGCTCGACCGGGATCGGCGGCGAACATGAGTCCCTCGCGGCAGAGGACGACGTCGAAGGAATCCGATGGCTCATCGATGTGCTCGAGGTCGAGATCGCGCGTGACGACGTTGTCCAGACCGCGCTCGGCGGCTCGCGCCGCTGCGATCGCCGTCATCTCGGGTGCGACGTCGGACAGGACGACCTCGCCGCCGGGCCCGACCAGGTCGGCCGCGGCCAGCCCGACTCCGCCGGGACCGCACGCCAGCTCGAGCACCCGCTCGCCCGGCTGTGGTGCAGAGCGATCGAGCAGCGTCGCCGTGACGACGGCCGAGCGGGCGTCGACGTAGTCCGCGTGCTCCCGCCACGACCCGGCGACGGACGACCACATCGCGTGCAGGTGAGGGCGGTGATCGCCGGTGCTGGGGATTGCCATGACGTACCTCCTGATACAGACTTAATTCACTACACGTTATGTGTAATGAAGTAATGGGTACGATAGCGAAATGGAGGAGCCTGTCAAGCCCACGCGCCGCTACGACTCCCCGCGCCGCCGCCAGCAGGCCTCCGCCACCCGGCGCGACATCCTCGACGGCGCGCAGAAACTGTTCGAGAGACAGGGCTACGCGACGACCACGATGGCCGCCGTGGCCGCAGAGGCCGGCGTCGCCCTGAAGACCGTCTACCTGGCGTTCGAGACCAAGAGTGGCCTGCTGCGCGCGCTCTGGCACGTCCTGCTGCGGGGCGACGAGGAGAACCGCCCGGTCGGCCAGCGCGCGTGGCACCTCGAGGTCGTCGACGAGCCCGACCCCCGGCGCAAGCTGCACCTCAACGCGCGGAACTCACGGGCCGTCAAGGAGCGCGCCGGGGCGTTGCTCGGCGTGATCCGCGACGCCGCGCCGACCGATGCCGACATCGCCGGCCTGTGGGGCCGGATCGAGGCCGAGTTCTACGGTGTCCAGCGCCAGATCGTGGAGTCGCTCGATGCTGGGGCGCTGGCGGCCGGCCTCGACGTGACCCGGGCGACGGACATCCTGTGGACGCTCAACCACCCCGACGTGTGGCGACTGCTCCACCACGGTCGCGGCTGGACCGCCGAGCAGTACGAGCAGTGGTTCGGCGACACCACCTGCGCCCAGCTGCTGGCGGCGCCGGACGGGGTCTAGCAGCTAGCCCGCGAGCGCGGGCGCCGACACGTTGTGCCCGGGCAGATCGCAGTGCGTGGTGCCCGGCATGGCGGCATTCACGCAGCGGCGGCCGTTCGGGCGGATGAACGAGCACACGCCATCGTTCTCGTCGGAGCGCGCCTGCAGGTTGGCGGCGTCCTCGACCAGCAGCTCGATCGGCGCGCCGACCAGCTCGGAGGCGAGCTTCAGGCCCTGTCCGTCCTCGCCGGCGACGGCGTCGCGCTCGTCGACCGCGAGGATCGCGACATACCCGGCGCCGCTCTTCTCGACGCGCCGCACCTTGGCCGGGGCCAGGGCCGCGATCACGAGGTTGAGCGGATCGTTGTCGTACTCGAGCAGGTCGAGCTCCTCGCCGAGCGCGTCGCGGATCAGCCGGATGCGCGAGCCACGCTCGCCGACGATGATGCCGATCGGGCTCGAGGCGCCCCGCGTCGTGTCACCCGACGCGACCGCAACCTTGGTGCGGACTCCGGGCGTGCGCGCGATCCGGACGAGCTCGATGCGCCCGTCCTTGACCTCGGCGACCTCGCCCGCGAAGACCGCTTTCACGAAGCGCGGGTCGGACTGCGACAGGCTGATCTGCGCCGAGGAGGTGTTCTCCTCGACGGCGATGATGACGCCGCTGATGACGTCGCCGAGCCGCGGTGGCCGGCCGGGGATCAGCTCGGCGCTCGGGATGATCGCCTCGGCGTCGGACAGGGTGACGAGCAGCCCGGAGGCGATCCGCTCGCTGACGATGCCGGTCACGAGCTCACCGACGCGGTGCACGTAGCGCGTGTAGACCACCGACTGCTCGCTGTGGCGCATCTCGCGGCGCAGGGCCTCCTTGGCGGCGCTCGCTGCGACTCGCCCGAAGCGAGCCGAGTCGAGCTCGATCACCTCGAGCTCCTCCGCCGGCAGCTCGTCGAAGTTGACGACGGCGATCTCACGGCCGTTTGGCCCGTCGACGACGTCGATACCCGGCCGCGGCAGGTCGCCGGAGTGGAGATCGCGGAGCCGTTCGATCCGCATGCCACCGGTCTCGGAGTCGAACACGGCGCGCGAGTAGTCGGCGCTGGGGCCGCCGCTGCCCGAAGTGAAGGCTGCCAGCAGCGCAGACTCGATCGCGCTGACCACGCTCTGGCGGTTCACACCGCGCTCCGTGCGCAGCGACTTGAAGATGTCGTCGAAAGCGGTCATCCGTAGGTCTCCCGGAAGGTCGAGGGGCGGCAAGCCGGATACGACGCCGCCGTGCGCTGCATCGCAGGCAAGTCGAAGCTCGCACTGGGGGCGCTCTCGGCATCGTACCGCGTCGCCCCGGATCGTCCGCCCGTGCGGCTCGCCTCTCGGTCCTGTACCGCTCGCGCGGTACGGAATGGGACTGGTAGGCGGGACAGTGCGTGCGATGGCCACCGCACTCAACCCGTTCATCTGGGATCGGCCGCTCGACGACCCGGCCAAGATCATCGGTATGGAGGCGTTCGCGAACCAGGTCTCGCTGACCCTCAAGGCGCAGACCAACGTGGCGCTGTTCGGCCCGCGCGACACGGGCAAGACGACATTCGTCAACCAGCTCGCACTCGAGCTCGTAAAACGCGACGGCGACGACGCGCCGCCGTTCGACGTCGTGAAGGTCAACCTGCAGCGCGTCGTCAGCATCCCCGGGTTCATCGGCTGCGTGCACGACGCGATGACGAGCCATCCCGTGAAGCGTCTGCGGCGTGCCGGCCAGCGGCAGATCGAGGCGCTCGAGAAGGAGATCGGGTTCGACATCCGGGTGATCAAGGGAGGCGTCAAGCGCGCCGCCGTGCGGCCGGAGCAGGACGCCGAGACGCTCCACGCGCAGCTGGTCGCGCTGCGCGCGATGTCGGACCATCTGGTGGTCGTGTTCGACGAGTTCCAGCGGCTCCGCCACTGCCCGGGCGACCCGCTCGCGATCATCCGCTCGGCGCTCATGAGCTCGGGCGCGAACCACGTCTCGCTGCTGTTCACGGGCTCGATCCGCAACGCTCTCAAGATGATGCTGGAGGACTCGCGGCAGCCGCTGTTCGGCGAGGCCGCCGACATGCAGCTGCCCGCGATCAGCCGCGCCGACTTCCTCGAGTACCTCGACTTCCAGTTCGAGGCCACGCAGAAGCCGATCGAGGATCAGGCGCTCGACTACCTCCTCAACACGACGCGCTCGCACCCGCGCAGCACGCAGCAGCTGGCGTGGGAGTGCTGGACGGGGACGGCTGCCGGTAGTCCCGTGACGCTGGATGCCGTGATCCGCGCCCACGATCGCCTGGTGCAGTCGATCGAGCGGTCGGAGTTCGCGGCCGTCCTGGACGTGCTCGTGAACGGCGACGACGGCGAGGTGAACGAGGTGCGCGCGCTGCACCTGCTGGCCGACCGCGGCGGCACCAACGTCTCGAGCCGACCGCTCGCCGGCCTCTACGGCTTCTCGAGCCACTCGCGCGTGCGACCCGCGCTCGAGCGGCTGCGCGGCCGTGGGCTGGTCGACGAGCGCGACGGCGCCTGGTACATCGTCGACCCGCTCTTCAACGAGTGGCTCCGGCGTGCCTCGCCGCTGGCCGACCGCCCCGCAATCGACGCCGGCGGCGACGACTGAACCCGAGTCGCAGGCCGCGCCTCCCGATCTGTACCGGGTAGACGGTACAAACCGGGACCGGTACAGCGGTACAGATCGATCTGGGTGACAATTCGCGCGTCCCGCGATCCGCAGGAGAGGCGCCATGACCGATACCGGCACGCAGACCGTCGCCGCCGAGGTGGACCAGTGGCTGGCGAGCTTCGAGGAGGCGCTGACCGCCGGCGACACGGCTGCCGCCTCCCAGCTGTTCGGCGCCGAGAGCTTCTGGCGCGACCTTGTCTCGTTCACCTGGAACATCAAGACGGTCGAAGGCCCCGCGGGCGTACAGGACCTGCTCGCGCACACGCTGGCGCACACGAGGCCGCGCGGCTGGCACACCACCGAGCCGCCAACCCAGGCCGATGGCATCGCCGACGCCTGGATCGAGTTCGAGACCGAGGTCGGTCGCGGTCGCGGCCACCTGCGGCTGAAGGACGGCACGGCGTGGACGCTGCTCACCACGCTGTACGAGCTGAAGGGCCACGAGGAGCCGGCAGGCAAGGACCGGCCGATGGGCGCCGAGCACGGCGCCGACCGGAACCGTCGCACGTGGCTCGAGCAGCGCGAGGCGGAGGCCGCCCAGCTGGGCCACGACACGCAGCCCGAGGTCGTGATCATCGGCGGCGGCCAGGGCGGCATCGCGCTCGGCGCGCGGTTGCGCCAGCTGGGCGTGCCGACGATCATCGTCGAGCGCAACGAACGCCCTGGCGACTCCTGGCGGAAGCGCTACAAGTCGCTCTGCCTGCACGACCCGGTCTGGTACGACCACCTCCCCTACATCAAGTTCCCCGAGAACTGGCCGGTGTTCTCCCCGAAGGACAAGATCGCCGACTGGCTCGAGATGTACGCGCGGGTGATGGAGCTCAACTACTGGAGCTCCACGACCGCCAGGAGCGCGAGCTACGACGAGGCCGCCGGCGAGTGGACCGTCGTGGTCGAGCGCGACGGCGCCGAGATCACGCTGCGACCGAAGCAGCTCGTGCTGGCGACCGGGATGTCGGGGAAGACGATCGTCCCCGAGCTACCCGGCAGGGACGTGTTCAAGGGTGACCAGCACCACTCCTCCGAGCATCCCGGCCCGGACGCCTACGCGGGTAGGCGGGCGGTCGTGATCGGCTCGAACAACTCCGCGCACGACATCTGCGCCGCGCTGTGGGAGGCCGGCGCCGACGTGACCATGGTGCAGCGCTCGTCGACCAACGTGATCCGCTCCGACAGCCTGATGGATATCGGCCTCGGCGCGTTGTACTCGGAGGAGGCGGTCGCGAGCGGCGTCACGACGGAGAAGGCCGACATGATCTTCGCGTCGCTGCCATACAGGGTCCTGCCGTCCGTCCAGATACCGGCCTACAACGCGATGCGCGAGCGCGACGCCGACTTCTACGCGCGCCTCGAGGCGGCCGGGTTCGACCTCGACTTCGGCGACGACGACTCGGGGCTGTTCATGAAGTACCTGCGCCGCGGGTCCGGCTACTACATCGACGTCGGCGCCTCCGAGCTGGTCGCGAACGGCGACATCAAGCTGCAGAACGGGACGGTCGACCACCTCACCGAGACCGCCGTCGTGATGGCCGACGGCACCGAGCTGCCGGCCGACCTGGTCGTTTACGCCACGGGGTACGGCTCGATGAACGGCTGGTGCGCCGACCTGATCTCGCAGGAGGTGGCCGACCGGGTCGGCAAGGTGTGGGGCCTCGGCTCCGACACGACCAAGGACCCAGGCCCGTGGGAAGGCGAGCTGCGCAACATGTGGAAGCCGACGCAGCAGCCTGCTCTGTGGATGCACGGCGGCAACCTGCACCAGTCACGGTTCCACTCGCTGTTCCTCGCGCTGCAACTGAAGGCCCGCGTCGAGGGTATCGACACGCCCGTCTACGGTCTCCAGGAGGTGCACCACCTGAGCTGACGCGCGGCGTTCACAGACACTGCCCAGCCCGGCCCGGCGCCGCTAAGGGCAGCGGCGCAGAGGCGACCCATCGCAAGCCGCCGGACGCCTCACCAGCGCTCCACCCAGAGCCGAATACCCCAGCCAACATCCGCGGCACCAACCGCAGCCTCGCCCGGCGCAGCCCGAACCGGCTCAGCCCGAAGGCGGCGATCCGCCTCGTCCCGAAGAAGCGGTCTTGGCGACAGGCACCGCAACGGATGTGGCTCGAGCCGGGCAGGCCGGTACCATCGAGCCCGGCATGACGATGCACGAGGAGACGTTCGCCGACGAGGTGCTCGCCTGGTACCGGGCCTCCGGCCGGGTGCTGCCGTGGCGTCGCACGCGCGACCCGTACGCGATCCTGGTCTCCGAGGTGATGCTGCAGCAAACGCAGGTCAGCCGCGTCGTCGAACGCTGGACCGCCTGGCTCGAGCGCTGGCCGACCGCGGCCTCGCTGGCCGCCGCGACGCCCGGCGAGGTGATCGCCGCGTGGAGCGGGCTCGGGTACAACACCCGCGCCGTGCGGCTGCACGCCGCCGCCCGGCAGGTGTCCGGCGACGGCTGGCCGGACACCTACGAGGGGCTGCTCGCGCTGCCGGGAGTCGGGCCGTACACGGCGGCGGCCGTCGCCTGCCTGGCGTTCGGCGAGGACCGGCTGCCCGTCGACGTCAACATCCGCCGCGTGCTCCACCGCGCGCTGCAGCGGGAGTCGATCGCGCCACCGCCCGGCCGCACGGCCGATCTCACACAGGCGCTGTTCGACCTCGGCGCCACCGTCTGCATCGCCCGCCGGCCGCGGTGCGTCGTGTGCCCGCTCGCGGCGGCGTGCCCCTCACGCGGGAGGACGTTCGAGCCGGAACGGAGGCAGGGCCGCTTCGAAGGGTCGCGCCGGCAGGCGCGCGGAGCCTTGCTGCGCCGCGTCGCGGCCGGCGGGGTCGCCCTGACGGACGCCGACGCGGAGATCGCCGAGGCGCTCGCGCGCGACGGGCTGGTGTCGATCGCCAGCGGGCGGATTACACTGCCTGACGCATGACTGCCGTATGGATCGTCGCCGCGATTGTTGTCGCGCTCCTGCTCTACCTGATCCTGTCGTACAACAAGCTCGTCCGTCTGCGCAACGAGGTCGACCAGGGGTTCTCCTCGATCGACGTGCAGCTCAAGCGACGCGCGGACCTGATCCCGAACCTCGTCGAGTCCGTGAAGGCCTACGCCAAGCACGAGGCGAGCGTGTTCCAGAATGTCACCGAGGCGCGCGCGGCCACCCTCGCCGCCACGACGCTGCCCGCCAAGGCAGCAGCCGACGCGCTGATGCAGTCGGCCATCACCGGCCTGCTCGGCGTCGCCGAGGCGTATCCGGAGCTGCGCGCCGTCGAGAGCTTCAAGGCGTTGCAGGCCGAGCTGTCCGACACCGAGAACAAGATCGCCGCGGCCCGCCGCTACTACAACAACACCGTCCGCCGGTACAACACGGCGCTCCAGCAGGTGCCGACGAACGTGATCGCCGGCGCCACGGGCTTCATCCGGCGCGAGTTCTATCGCATCGAGGACGACGCCGACCGTGAGCCGGTCGCCGTCAGTCTCACCCCGTGACGCTCCAGCAGCAGATCCGCTCGAACCGGATCCGGACGTTCGTCGTCCTGCTCGGCTTCGCCGCGCTGGCAGCGGCGCTGGTGGCCGCGATCTCCGTCGCGTACCAGCCGGGTGTCGCCGGCGTCGTCGGCATCATGGCGATCATCTACGGCATCGTGTCGTGGTTCTTCGCGGGCAAGATGGTCGCCGCCGCGTCCGGCGCGCATCCCGTCTCGAAGGCCGACCAGCCGGAGCTGTACCGCGCGGTCGAGAACGCGGCCATCGGCGCCGGCCTGGCGAAGACGCCCGACGTCTACCTGATCAACGATCCGGCGCCCAACGCCTTCGCCGCGGGACGCAGCCCCGAGCACGCCTACGTCGCGGCCACCAGCGGCCTGGTCGAGAAGCTCACGCCGCGTGAGCTGGAGGGCGTGATGGCGCACGAGATCGCGCACGTCCGGAACCGCGACGTGCGCCTGATGAGCCTCGCGGCAGTGCTGGTCGGCGTGATCGCGCTGGTCTCCGACCTGCTGATGCGGATCACGATCTTCGGCGGGGGCCGCAACCGCGAGAACAACAACCCGATCACGCTGGTCATCGGCATCGCCGCGATGATCCTGGCCCCGATCGGCGCCGCGCTGCTGCAGATGGCGCTGTCACGGCGACGCGAGTACCTGGCCGACGCATCGGCCGCGGAGATCACCGGCGACGGCGAGGGCCTCGCGCTCGCGCTCGCCAAGCTGCGCGACGACACCACGCCGCTGCACACCGTCACACGCGCCACCGCACACCTCTTCATCGAGTCGCCACTGCGCGACCACAAGGGTCTCCGGTCGAGCCTCGGCGGGCTGTTCGACACGCACCCGCCGCTCGAGGAGCGCATCTCGCGCCTCGCCGAGGCGGGAGGGTTCCCGCCGCCATGACGTACTCGATCGTCGCCCGCGATCCCGAGACGGGCGAGATGGGCGTCGCCGTCCAGTCGCACTTCTTCACCGTCGGTCCGATCGTGCCGTGGCTGCAGGCCGGCGTCGGAGCGGTAGCGACGCAGTCATACGTCGAGCCCGCCTACGGGCTGCGCGGCCTCTCCCGGATGGCGGACGGCGTCGCGGCGCCCGCTGCGCTCGCTGCGCTGGTCGCCGACGACGAGTCGCGCGACGTGCGGCAGGTCGCGATGGTCGATGCCGAGGGCCGCATCGGCGCCTACACCGGGGCGCGCTGCATCGCCGATGCCGGTCACCGTATCGGCGACGGCTTCTCGGTGCAGGCGAACATGATGCGGAACCCGACGGTGCCCGATGCGATGTATGACGCGTACACGTCGACCGACGCGCCGCTAGCGGAGCGCCTGGTCGCCGCGCTGATCGCCGCGGAGGGCGAGGGCGGCGACATCCGCGGCCGGCAGTCGGCGGCGATCAAGATCGTCCGCGGCGCGTCGGGTGACGACCCCTGGAATGACGTCGTGCTCGACCTGCGCGTCGAGGACCACGCCGATCCCAACCCCGAGCTCGCGCGGCTGGTGCGAATGCATCGCGGCTACGCCCGGCTTGGGCGGTCGGAGGAGCTGGTCGTCGAGGGCCGCACCGCAGAGGCCGACGCCGAGGCGAAGGCCGCGCTCGCGCTGCTGCCCGACAACGTCGAGATCGGCTACTGGCGCGGCATCCAGCTCGTGATCGAGGGGCGTGACGACGAGGCTCGGCCGTTGCTCGACCGCGCGTACGCGATCGACGACGGCTGGCGCGAGCTCGTCCGGCGACTCCCGGCCGCCGGCCTGCTGGCCGATGATCCGGCGCTGGTGGCGCGGATCCTCGGCTCCTAGGAACGCTCGAGCAGCACGACCGCCTGGGCCGTGGCGCCCTCACCGCGCCCGGTGAACCCGAGGCCGTCGGTGGTCGTGCCGCGAATGGACACGCGGTCGGCCGTCGTCCGCATCGCGACGGCGACGCGGCTCCGCATCTCGTCGACGTACGCCGCGATCTTCGGCGACTGCAGGACGACCATGCAGTCGGCGTTCACGAGCTGCCAGCCGGCGGCGGCGACCTGCTCGAAGGCTCGCGCCAGCAGATCGAGCGACGCCGCGTCGCGCCACTCCGGCGTGCCCGGGAACAGGCGGCCGATGTCGCCCAGCGCGGCGGCGCCGAGCGCCGCGTCGCACAGCACGTGGCACACGATGTCGGCGTCGGAGTGTCCCGCGAGGCCCACCTCCGACGGGATCACGACACCGCCCAGCACGAGCGGCCGCCCGGCGACCAGGCGGTGCGCGTCGACCGCCGTCCCGACGCGGAGGTCAGCCAAGGGTGACCGCCTCCCGCTCTCGCCCGCGGTACCGGGCGAGCGACGTGTACCCGGCGGCCGCAGCCGCGCCCAGGCAGCGATCGACGCCGAGGCCGACGTCGCCTGGCAGATGGGCATCGGATGCCAGCGTGATCGGCACTCCGGCAGCGTAGAGCTTGCTCAGCCAGCCGTCGGACGGGTAGATCTCGCCGGCCGGCTTGCGCAGCCCGGCGCTCGAGATCTCGGCGCAGACACCGGCCGCGCGGAAGGACTCCGCGATCTGGTCGCCGAGCTCATCGCCGAGAGCGGCGGACGGCCGCTCGCCGAACACCTTCGCCAGATCGGGATGCGCCATGACGTCATAGATCCCGCTCGCAGCGGCGGCGCAGACGGCGTCGACGTACAGGCGCCACACCTCGTCGACGGGGTACGCCTCCCAGATCGCGTAGTCGGGATGGTCGAACGCGAGCGGCCCCGACCAGTGCACCGAGCCGAGCACGATATCCCACGGGTACTCGGCCGCGATCGCGGCGATCCCGTGGACGAGGTCGGTGCCGAGCCAGTCCAGCTCGATGCCGACCAGCAAGGGCAGGCCCGCGTCGCGGGCGGCCGCGAGACGGTCGCAGTACAGCGCCATGTCGTCGAGCGTGTGCTCGCGCCAGTAGATGTGGTCGGACACACCGGCGGCCTCGGCGAACCGGTAGATGTGCTCGGTGATCGCGATCTCGCCGACACCGCGCGCACGGGCCGCCTCGACATACGCCGCGAGGTGCCCAGGGGCGTACGCGGCGTCGTCCAGCCGGCTGCCGTCGGGTCGCAGATGCAGGTGGTAGTCGACGATCAACCGGCCAGCTCCAGCGCGCGCGCCAGGTCCTCCGCGGTCGTGACCTTCATGTTTCGCGGGTCGCCCTGCACACAGATCACGCGCCCGCCGGCCGCCTCGATCAGCGACGCGCAGTCGGTGGCGGCCGCCAGCTGCGCGCCGGCCTGCTCGATGGCGGAGCGCAGGCGCTCGACCGGGAAGCCCTGCGGCGTCTGCACGGCACGCAGCGACGCGCGCTCGAACGTCTCGGAGACGGCTCCGTCAGGCCCGACCCGCTTCACCGTGTCGGTCACCGGCAGCGCCGGCACGACGCCGTCGGCACCCTCGGCCAGCCCGTGCATGACACGCGTGATGAGCGCGTCGTCAACGAGCGGACGAGCGGCGTCGTGGACGAGCACGAAGTGCGCCGAGCCGGGAAGGCACGCGAGCGCGTTCGCGACCGACTCGGCCCGCGAGGCGCCGCCCGGCACGGCGGCCGCGATCTTGCCAGCGCCGATGTCGTCGGCGATCAGGCTCATGTCGGTCTCGAAACCCTCCGGGACTGCGACGACGATGCCGTCGATACCCTCGTGCTCCTCGAACGTCTCGAGACACGCGGCCACCAGCGTGCGCTCGCCGAACTTGACGAACGCCTTCGGACGGTCGCTCCCGAGCCGCTCGCCCGAGCCGGCGGCGACCACGATCGCCCAGGTCTCGAGCGCCCTCATCCGGGGAGGCGGGTGAAGATCATCTTGCCGGACGGACTCTGGAGCACGCTCGTCACCTCGACGTCGACGGTGTCGCCGAGCAGCCTACGGCCGGCTTCGATCACGATCATCGTCCCGTCGTTGAGGTAGCCGACGCCCTGGTCGGCCTCCTTGCCTTCGCGGATCACCTTGACGCGCAGGTTCTCGCCGGGCAGTACGGCCGGCTTGAGCGCGTTCGCGAGCTCGTTGACGTTCAGCACCGTGACGTTCTGGATCCGCGCGACCTTGTTCAGGTTGTAGTCGGTCGTCAGGATCGGCAGCCGCCGCTCCTGCGCCAGGCGCAGCAGCTTGGCGTCGACGTCGTGCAGCTCGGGGTAGTCGACGTCGGGCGTCGACAGCGGACGTTTCGCGAGCCGGATATCGTGCACCACTTCGAGCCCACGCCGACCGCGCGCCCGCTTCTGCGGGTCGCTCGAGTCGGCGACGCGCTGGAGCTCCTCCAGCACGAACACCGGAATCACCAGCTCGCCATCGAGGAAGCCCGTCGCGACGATGTCGGAGATGCGCCCGTCGATGATCGCGGACGTGTCGACCAGCTTCGCCGTGCCGGAAGCGACGCGCTCGCCCCCGGTCGACTCGAAGCGGGCCGGATTGATGCCCACGAGACGGAGGATCGCCCGGGCCCGGCGTGCGCCGACGATCGCGAACACGTAGCCGAGCACGAGGAACAGGGGTAGCAGGACGTACCGGCCGACGTACGGCAGCGGCGACACGGCGAACCCGAGCAGCGCGGCGGCTGCCAGGCCGAGCAGCAGGCCGATACCACCGACGACGAGCTCGGAGGCCGAACGGTTGGATGCGGCGGTCTCGACCCTGCGAAGTGCTCGGACGAAGGCGCTGTCAACGAGCGCGGCGATCAGCCAGCCTGCAGCTGCACCACCGAGAACCACACTGGCCCAGACGAGATAACGGGAAGAGGACGGATGATAGGAATCCGGGAACCGAGTGTGAATACCGGCCTGAATTGCGCCGAGCGCTCCGAGCAGGGCGAAGACCATGCGAATGACGGCTGTCATGGTCTCGTGTTCCGGCCGTGCCGTCCGGCCGGTATGCCCGCCTCCCCGGGCCGGTCGGAAGCTAGGTCGAGGCGCGAGACGCGGCAGTCTCGCGTTCCAGCGCGATCTCCTCGAGAAGCTCGTCCAGGTATGCCTGGGCCTCAGCCTCGTCGAGGTCCTTCGCGTACTGGATCTCGGACGCGAGGATCCGCTTGGCGCGGGCCATCATCTGGCGTTCGCCGGATGACAGGCCCTTCTCGATCGACCGGTTCATCAGGTTCCTGATGACGCCGACCAGCTCGAGCACGTCGCCCGTGCGCATCTTCTCGCGGTTGTGCTTGAACCGCCGGTTCCAGTTGCCGGCGATCACCTCGTCTTCGCCGCGGAGCAGTGCCAGCACCGCATCGAGGTCCTCGCCGGTAATGACGGCGCGTAGCCCCGCCGCCTCCGTGGCATCGGCCGGCACCATCAGCGTCATCTCGCTCGCGATGATCCGGATCGTGAGGTAGTCACGCGCCTCACCCAGCACGGTCTTCGTTTCGCGACCAACGACCACGCCAGCTCCATGCTGGGGGTACACGACCTTATCGCCGACCTCGAACACCCTGCCGCCACCTCCGTGGGCCGCACCCTTGCGGCATCCCCCAAAGGGGTGATCTCAGGATAGCGGGAGACTGGCGACTATTACAGCTGCAGGTAACGATCCATCAGGTTGTGCTCCTGCAAACGGCGCAATCCCTCTCGGATCTCACGGGCCTGGGCAGGACCGACGCCGTCCAGCGACTCGAGCTCGCGGAGTGGCGCGCGAACAAGCTGGTCGAGCCCGCCGAACGCCTCGACCACCGTCCGCACGATCTCGTCGGTGAGCCGCGGAACGTGCGCCAGAGCGCGATACCCGCGCGGCGTGACGGCCTGGTCGAGCGGGTTGACGGCACCGTGACCGAGCACCTCGGCCAGCTCGGAGAAGCCGAGCAGCCGGCGATACGGCAGCTCCGCGAGCCGCGCCAGCGTCGAGTCGGCCCGGTTGCTGTCGGCCAGGTAGTCGCGGACGAGGTTCGTGCGGTCGCGCGGTACGCCCTCCATCAGCTCGGTCAGCTGCATGTCGATCAGCCGGCCCTCACGACCCAGCTCGATCACGTTGCGCTCGATCTCCTCGCCCATGCGCGTGGCCATCTCGGCGCGCTGCAGCACGACCAGCACGTCGTCGAGCGTGGCGGCGTTCTGGAACTCGAGCGCGGTCAGCCGGCTCGACACCTGGTCGAGGCGATTACGGTACGTCTCGAGCGTCGCGACTGCCTGGTTGGTCTTCGCCAGCACCTCGGCGATCGACTCCAGCTGGTAGCGGATGTCCTTCACGTAGAGGCTGACGGTATCGCGGGCCTGCGAGATCGAGATCACGAGGCCGCCGGTCTGCTTCGCGACGCGCTCGGCCGTGCGGTGCCGCGTACCCGTCTCCGACGACGCGATCGTCGGATCAGGCATCAGCTGGATGTTGGCCGACACGATCCGCGTCGCAGACGCGTTCAGGATGATCGCGCCGTCCATCTTCGCGAGCTCGTAGAGAAACTGCGCCGAGAACGGGTGGTCGAGCTGGAGCCCGCCGGAGAACAGGAACTGCAGCTCGGACGCCTCGCCGATCACGATCAGGGCGCCGAGGTGGCCCTTGATGATGTCGTCGATGCCGTGGCGGAGCTCGGTACCTGGCGAGATACGCCGCAGGGCGGCTACCAGGGCGGGATCGCGGCGAGGGTCTTCTCCGGTCACAGTGCTCGTATTGTACGTTGCAAGGCGGTCCCAGCCGGCGATGCGGACGCGGATTCGGCAGGTACCTGCTGCTCTGCCTGAGCTTCAAGGCGTGCGGCTGCCGGAGTCGGTGTGTGCTGCCTGCGTGCTGCGCTGGCGATGAGCGGCGCGGACTTCGCCCGTCGTGCCTCGGTTCGAGTGGGTTCGGAGCCGGCCCGGCCGCGGTAAACGCGGCGCAGACCGCACCCCGCCAGTCCACCACGGCGACAACGCACCAGGTCGTCACGCTCTGCGCCCGATCCGAACGCCGCGCGACAGATCGGTCAAGATGCGCGTCTTCCGGCACATTGCGTTCTGGGGTCTGACCCCGAAACGCCCGGCCACGAGGGTCAGACCCCAGGCCACAAACAGCACAATCTCGCGGCGGTCCGCCCCGGCCTCGGGAACTGCGGCAGGTGGCCGCGGGGCTGCTCGCGGCAGCGCACCTCGGTTGCCATGCCTCCGACGTTCCCTATCAGCGGGGTTCACCGCGCGCCGTGACCGGCGTATGGTGGTCACGGATGGCGGTGACGGGAGAAGAAGGCGCGCGAGCGCTGTACCGGGCGTACGGCGACGAGCTGTACCGCTTCGCGCTGACCCGCCTCAAGGATCCGGCGCTCGCCGAGGAGGTTGTCCAGGACGTGTTCCTGCGCGCGTGGCGCTACCGCGACCGATTCGACCCGGAACGCGCGTCGCAGCGCACGTGGCTGTTCGAGATCGCGCGGAACCTGACCATCGACGCGTTCCGACGCCGCGGCACACGACCGCTCGCGACGGCCAACGGCACCGCGGCTCCGGAACGCGAGCAGCCCGGCGATCCGTACAACGAGGCCGTCGACCGCTGGCAGATCGAGGCGGCTCTCGCCAGCCTGCGGCCCGAGCACCGCGAGGTGATCCAGCTCGTGCACTTCGAGGGACTGTCCCTCGAAGAGGCCGCGCAACGAGCGCAAATACCCGTCGGTACCGTCAAGAGCCGCTGCTTCTACGCCCTGCGGAACCTGCGCGACGTCCTCGCGGAGGCGGGCGTCACGCCATGACCCTGTGCCCGCAACTCGAGACCGTCGGCGCCTACGTGCTGGGCGCACTCGAGGAAGACGAGTCCCGCGGCTACGCGTTGCACCTCGATACCTGCCGGGAGTGCCACCGTGAGTACGACCGGCTCGCCGACCTGCCGGTGATGCTGCACCTGGTCACAGATCGACCCACGATGATCGGCGTTCCCGACGACGCCGAGGAGCGATTCATGGCGCGGCTGCGCGAGCAGCCGCGCGAGCCCGCCCGGTGGCGACGGACACCGATGGTGGCCGCCGCTGCCGGACTGCTCGGCGCCGCAGCCGCAGCCGTCGCGATCCTCGCATTCGGGGTCGGCGAGAGCGGCCCGCCAGGGAGCCGGACGATCGCGCTCGAGCCCGCCAACGCGTCGGTGTCCGCCGACGCCTGGGCCACCGCGAAGCTCCACCCGCGGGCGGCCGGCACGCTCGTCGACTTCGAGGCCGGCAACCTCCCATGGTCGCCGACCGACGAGCGCTACGTCGTGCTGATCTCCGAGGACGGCAAGGTCGTCGGCGAGGCGCGCTTCACCGTGAACGACGACGGCTGGGCCCAGGTCGCGGTCACCACCGACCTCGAGGTGAACCGCAATGCACACCTCGAGGTGCGTCGCGATGCGCCGGGCGAGCCGATCGTCCTGCGCTCGACCCTCTGACAGCTACGCGTCGAGGAAGTCGAACAGGATGCGGTTGAACGCATCGGGCGACTCGAGGCTCGGGAGATGCATCAGGCCGGGCATCACGACGAGCCGGCCATACGCCACACCGTCCGCCAGCACGCGAGCGCCCTCGACCATGAACGGCTGGTCGTGGTCGCCGACCACGGCCAGCACCGGGCAGCCGATCTCGTGCAGACGGTCGACGGCCGGCGGTTCGAGCTCGAGCTCGAACTCGTCCTCCTCGCCCCGCGCGAAGATCTCGGCGTTCCAGGCCCGCACCTGGGCGTAGACGGCCGGGTCCCGCACCCACATCTCGGTGTCGAGGTCGATCGCGCGTTCGATCTCGCCCGCCTCGTACGCGGCGCCGACGGCGTCCCAGCCGGCGCGCAGCTGCGCATCGGGGGTCCTGCCACCCGGCCCGATTCCGATCGCGACCAGCGCCGCTGTCCGGTCTGGATGCGCGATCGCGACGTCGATCGCACAGGCACCGCCCATCGACGAGCCGATGATGGTCGCCTTCCCGACCCCTGCGGCGTCGAGGACCGCGACGGCGTCGTCATGCCGGTGGTACGGCGCGGTGCTCGAGCCCGACTGGCCGAAGCCGCGCGCGTCGAACCGGATCACGCGGTGGCTCTCGGCCAGCGGGGCGATCTGCGGCTCCCACATCCGGCGGTCGGCGAGGCCGGAGTGCAGCAGCAGGATCGCCGGGCCGTCGCCCGCTTCGTCCCACTCGAGATCGGCGGTGCGGGGCATCAGCGGGGAACGGGGAGCGTCATGGCGATCGCCTCGGCGACGGTCTGCGCGGTGCGCAGGCTGGTGCCGGGGACGCCCAGCGTACCGCCGGGAGCCAGGGCGTGCGAGAGGCCGAGCCGCTGTGCCTCGCGCAGGCGGCGCTCGGCCTGCGGCACGCTGCGCAACCTGCCCGTGAGGCCGATCTCGCCGAACGCGACCAGCGGCCCGGTGGGCAGACCGCGGTGGGCGGAGGCGATCGCGATCGCGATCGCGAGATCGGCGGCCGGCTCGTGCACGTCGACGCCGCCGGCCACGTTGACGAACACGTCGGCCGAGCCGAGCGGCAGCTCGGCGTGGCGCGTCAGCACCGCGAGGATCATCGCGAGGCGGTTGCGGTCGACCCCGGTGGCCAGGCGACGAGGCATCTGCAGCTCGCTCGGCGCGACCAGGGCCTGCACCTCGAGCAGCAGCGGCCGCGTGCCCTCGACGGCGCACGCGACGACCGACCCGGGACCGCCCAGGTCGCCACGGCCGAGGAGCGCGGAAGGGTCGCCGACCTGGGCGAGCCCGGTCGACGTCATCTCGAACACGCCGATCTCGGCGGTCGACCCGAACCGGTTCTTCGCGGCGCGCAGGACGCGCAGATCGCCCGTGCGGTCGCCCTCGAACATCAGCACCGCGTCGACCAGGTGCTCGAGCACGCGCGGGCCCGCGACGGCGCCGTCCTTGGTCACGTGACCGACCAGCACCACCGTGATCGCGTGCTCCTTGGCGACGCGCAGCAGTCGTCCGGCTGCCTCGCGCACCTGCGCCACCGAGCCGGGAGCCGACGCGAGGTCGTTGGCCCACAGCGTCTGCACCGAGTCGATGACGGCGACGACCGGCTTCTCCTGCACCAGCGTCTGGCAGACCAGGTCGAGGTCGGTCTCGGCGATCACGCCGATCCGGCCGGCGCCGCCGATTCGCTCGGCACGCATGCGCACCTGCGCCGGCGACTCCTCGCCGCACACGAGCAGCACGGGGTGACGGACGGCGAGCCGCGCCAGCGCCATGGTCGTGAGCGTCGACTTTCCAATGCCGGGGTCGCCGCCGATCAGGATCAGCGAGCCCGGCACGAGGCCGCCACCGAGCACGCGGTCGAACTCGTCGATTCCCGTCGGCAGCCGGTCCTGCCGCGTCGCCTCGACGTCGGCCAGCGCCTGCGGCCGGCGTACCCCGCCAGCCACCTGGATGCCGCCGCGCTTCGAGGCCGGACGCGAGACCTCCTCGACCATCGACGCCCACGCGCTGCAACTCGGGCAGCGCCCGTGCCACTTGGGCTGGGACGCGCCACACTCCTGGCACGTGAACTGGGTCTTCGTTGCGAGCATCGGGACCGGCCAGACTAGCCGGAGGATCGGACGTCGCGCCGGCGAACATCTAGTGTTCCGCGATGCGCGCGATCGCCATCACGGCCACCGGCGGCCCGTCGGCCGCGAGCCTCCACGAGCTCCCGCTGCCCGAGCCGGGCGCTGGCCAGGTGCGGGTGCAGCTGGCAGCGTCTTCGCTCAACCATGCCGATCTATGGGCCTCCCACGGCCAGCCGAAGATCGAGCGCCGGTTCCCGTTCGTGCTCGGCGTCGACGGCGCCGGGACGATCGACAGGGTCGGAGCCGGCGTCGACGAGGCCCGCATAGGCCGCGAGGTCGTCCTCAATCCGGTGCTCTCCTGCGGACACTGCGCGCGTTGCGTGGCAGGCGAGCGGATGCTCTGCCGGCGGTTTCAGATGATCGGCGAGCACGTCGACGGCACGCACGCCGACGCGATCGTCGTCCCGGCCGTCTGCGCCGTCGACCGGCCCGGTGGGCTGACCCCCGAGGAGGCCGCCGCCGGCGCCACCGTGTTCGCGACCGCCTACCGCATGCTGTTCACCCGCGCGCGCCTGCTGCCCGGAGAACGGGTGCTGATTCACGGCATCGGCGGCGGCCTCGCCACCGCCGCGCTGCAGCTGGCGAAGGTGGCGGGCGCCGAGTGCACCGTCACGTCGTCCGACGACGCGAAGCTGGAACGCGCCAGGGCACTGGGCGCCGACCACGCCGTGAACTACCGCACCGGCGACGTGATCCGCGAGGTGCGCGCCGCGATGGGCGCGGCCGACGTCGTCGTCGACTCCGTCGGCGCCGCCGTCTGGGACGCGAGCTTCCGCGTGCTGGAGCAGGGCGGCCGCCTCGTGAACGCCGGCGCGACCGGTGGCGACCGTGGGTCGGTGCCGATCGTGCACCTGTTCTGGCGCCAGCTCGAGATCATCGGGACGACGATGGCCACCGACGCCGAGTTTCGGCGCGCCCTCGATCTGATGGTCTCGTCCGGTCAGCGCGCGGTGGTCGACCGGGTCGTGCCGCTGGCCGGCGTCCCGGCGGCGCTGCTCGCGCTGGAGCGCGGCGAGCAGTTCGGCAAGATCGTGGTCAGTAGGGCCTGACGGCGCCGACGTACATGCCGGAGTAGCCGGCCAGGTCGGAGATCTTCACGACGTCGCCCGTGTGCGGCGCGTGGATGAACTTGCCGCCGCCGATGTACATGCCCTCGTGTCCCGGATGGCCGGCCTCGGGACGGAAGAACACGATGTCGCCGGGCCTCAGCAGCGCCGCGTCGACGCGCGAGCCTTCGAGCCACTGCAGGCCCGTGAAGTGGTGCAGCCGCACGCCCAGCTTGCCGTACACGTACATCACGAGACCGGAGCAGTCGAAGCCGCCCGCGGGCGTCGCGCCGCCCCACACGTACGGGATGCCGAGGTACTTCAGGGCCAGCTGCACGGCCTTCTCGCCGATCGCGCCGCGGCGCTCGCCCTTCGCGTAGTCCTTGCCCTCGTCGTAGGTGTCCTCGGCCACCGGCACCAGCCGGAGTCCGGCCAGGATCCCCTGGCCGGCGAGGTCCTGGAAGCCGTCGATCGCGCCGACCGTTTCCTTCAGGTTGGTCGCCTGGACGCGCAGGCTGGTACCCCTCGCGCTGAACACGAGGTACGGCGAGGCGCCGTCGGGCAGCGCGTCGAGCACGGCCAGCGCCTCGGGCGCGACCTTGCCGCCCTTGACGTTCCTCCGCGCCTGCGGCGACAGAGCGAGCGAGCGGCTGGCGAGCACGCTGCGACGCAGCACGGCCTCTGCGACGGCCGTCGCGGTGCCCGCGGTGAGGCGCATCTCGGGCGGCAGATCCCACGGCGAGGTCTGCTCGAGCGCGCTCATCATCTCCGGGTACAGCACGGGTGCAGCGGCCTCCGCAGGCGTGGCGACCGCGCTCTTCGCAGCCTTGGCCAACGGCGCCACCGTGCTCTGCGTCATGGCCGCTTGCGGCTTCGGCGGGTCGGCTGCCGCCTTCGGCTCGCCGCTCCCGCAACCCGCGGCAACCACCGGTAACACGCATAGCACGACTGCAAAAAATCTCACATGCTATCTATCGGCAGGCCCGCCGGAGCCTGAAACGGCTAGTCGGAAAAGCGCTCCAGCGCAACCACGCGGGCCGTCTCGACGAACGCCTCGGCGGCGCGCGTGCGGGCCCGATCGCGCGCCCAGGCGACGCCGATACGACGCGCGTCGATGCCCTCCGCAAGCCGCAGCACGAGCGGCGTCCAGTCGGAGCTGCCCGGCTCGACGACCAGGCGGCCGGCGATCGCGTGGCCCAGCCCGGCTCCCACGAAGTGCTGCAGCGTGAGGTTGTCGTCGGTGCGGAACACGACGTCGATGTTGATGCCGAACCGGGCCAGCTGCGACTCGACGTCGTGAACCTGCGTCGACGTCTGCCACTCCACCATCTGGAGCCCGTCGAGCATCGCGAGCGGCACCGGCTGGTGCTCGACCAGCTCGCTGTCACGGGGCGCGAGCAGCACCCACGGGTCGCGCACCAGCTCCAGGAACTCGAACCGGGGGTCGAGGTCGTGGATCAGTGCGAACGCCAGGTCGAGCTCGCCGGCCAGCACCGCCTCGAGCAGCACGTCCTCGTTCTGGTCCTCGAGCAGGCGGATCTCGACCGCCGGCAGGTCGGCGCGGAACCGGCGCACCGCCTCGGGCAGCAGCTGGGCACCGACGGACTGGAAGGTGCCGATCCGCAGCGTGCCCGCCTCGCCGGCGGCGAGCGCGAGCAGGTCGCCCCGGGCGACGGCGAGACGCGCGAGCATCCGCTCGGCGTGCCGAACCAGCACCTGGCCCTGCGGCGTCAGCGACACGGGGCGCGGCCCGCCGGGGCGCTCGACCAGCGCGACCCCGACGATCCGCTCCAACGCCGCGATCTGCTGCGAGACGGCCGACTGCGCGTAGCCGAGCTCGTTCGCGGCCCGGGAGAAGGAGCTCGTCCGGCCAACCGCCACCAGCGCCCGCAGATGACGCATCTCGATCGCCGAGTAACTATCACCGTCAGTGATCAACATCAGTCATAGCCCGCATTGGAATGATCGAGTAAATGGGTGCACAATGCAATCAATCACCTAGAACGAAAGGGCGGCAAGTCCCATGGCCGTTATCGCCTTCCTCACCTTCACCCTCGTCATCCTCCCCATCCTTGCAGTTAGCGTCGGCGCCGACACGTGGCAGCGCAACGTGCACAACTGGTCCTGATTTCCCTGCTGATCGCGGCGCGCCGGCCGTCCACCCACCCGTCCACAGGCGCGTCGCGATCGGCCTTTCCCTCCATCCCCAAGGCGCCGGCTGCGCCCACCCGCTAGCAGCCGGCGCCAAGGGGGATCGGCTCACCATCCAGCCGGAAGCCGCGCGCACGACCTGTGACGACACCGGGTACGTGGAACGCGGCGCGGCGAGCGTGTCGTCGTGGAGGAGGTGGCTCGGGCTCGGCGCTCGCCGCGCCGGTTCGGCCTACCCTACTCTCTCGCGACGATCGCTACAAGGTCTGGACGACGGGCGCCTGCTGGCGCGCCAGCTGCAAGAGCAGCACCGCGCCAACCACGACCAGGCCGCCGGCGACCTGCGTCGGAGTCAGTGACTGGCGCAGCCATGCCCACGAGATCGCGATCGCTGCGACCGACTCCAGCATCAGCACGATCGCGCTGCGCGTCGGGCCGATGCGGCTGACGCCGGTCAGGAACAGCGCGAACGGGATGGCCGTGCCGACGACCGCACCGGCCACCACCAGCACGATGCCCGAGAGACTGCCGTGCAGGTTGCCCCCGAGCGGCACCTGGGCATCGACGGCACCGACCGGGTACTGCCAGATCGGCGCCAGCGTGAGGCTCCAGAAGATGACGGCGAACAGCCCGCCGAGGCCGAGCACGACCTGCGGCGGCCGCTCGCGCAGCAGCTTCGAGGCGTGCGTGGCGTAGTACGAGAAGATCAGGCACGTCACGACGGAGAACAGGAGGCCCGGGCCGGACAACCGGGCGAACGAGTCGCCGCCGACGTCGAGGACCATCGTCAGGCCGGCGATCGCGACGACCGCCGACAACCAGACGGCTCGCTGCTGACGGTGCCGCCACAGCACCCACGAGTAGAGGGCGATCAGGAACGGCGCCATGTACTCGATCATCAGCACGAGCCCGATGTCGACGCGCGAGATCGCCTCGGCGTACGTCCACTGCATCAGTGCGAGGCCGGCGACGCCGAAGAAGGCCAGCTCGAGCAGCTCGCGCCGGCTGAACCGGAGCTGGTCGCGGTACTTGACGATCGCCCACGTGAGCAGCACCAGGACCATGCCGAGGAGGCGGCCCGTGACGACGTAGCGCGCCGACACGCCGCCGTCGATCAGCACGATCGAGACGGGGCCGTTGGCGGCGAACAGCAGCGCCGCGAGGGAGACCATGGCGTACCCGATGCGCATTGGTCCAGAGACTAGCGCTTTGATCTAGCCGACTAGGCCAGAACCGCCTGACGCGAGCGCGTGACCTGCACCGCGATCACGGAGCCGAACACGACCACACAGCCCAGCACCTGCAACGCCGTCAGCCGCTGGTCGAGCCAGAACCAGGCCGCGATCACGGCGACGATCGGCTCGATCGTGCCGCTCAACAGGCCGAAGGTCGGACCCACCCTGCCGATGCCCATCAGGTACAGCGCGTACGGCACGGCGGTGCCGAACAGCATCGACCAGCCGAGCACGAGCGCGCCGGGCAACTCGATGTCCGAGAGGTTGCCGCCGAGCGGCATGCGCTCCGTCAGGATCGCCGTCGGGAAGTCCCAGATCGGCGCGAAGGTGAGGGCCCAGAACACCACGGCACACGGTGCCGCGACCCCGAGCACGATCGTCGCCGGGTGCTCGTGCACCAGCCGCTCGCCGTGCAGCGCGTAGTACGCGAACATGACCGCCAGCCCGGCCGCGAACAGCAGGCCGGCGACCGGCACGTCATCGAGCGAGTCGCCGCCCAGTCCCACCGCCAGCGCAAGGCCGGCCAGTGCCAACACCATCAGCAGCCAGATCTCGCGCGACTGGCGCTCGTGGCGCACGACGAGGCACCAGATCGCGCACAGCAGGGACGCGGTGTACCCGATCGTCAGCACCAGGCCGACGTCGAGCCGCGCGATCGCCGACGTCAGCGTCCACTGCAGAAGGGCGATCCCGACCACGCCGAACACGACCAGCATGCCCAGCGACCGCCCGCGCGGAAAGCGGTCGCGGTACGCGATCAGCGCCCAGCCGAGGAAGACCACGGCGACCGCGATCATGCGCGCCTCCGCCAGGTACTCCGACGGCAGCCGCTCGTCGATCAGGACGCGCGAGAGCGGCTGGTTGACGCCGTACAGGACGGCGGCGGCCGGGACGAGCAGGTAGTCGACGCGGGACGGCACGAAAAGCTCGGGCCGTAGTGTCTCACGGAGACACTACGGCCCGATTTACCTCAGGTTGCTACTCGCCCGTCCCGGCCAGCTCGACCGGCGGCGCGTCGGGCGTCGGAGCGACGACCGACAGCGTGACCTCGTCGGAGTCGTCCTCGCGGTCGACGACGATCGTCGACCCCGGCGACAGCTGACGACCGAGCACGAAGTCGGCGAGCGGATCCTCGATGTAGCGCTGGATCGCCCGGCGCAGCGGGCGAGCGCCCATCGCCGGGTCGTACCCGTGCTCGACGAGCAGCTCCTTCGCGTTGTCGGAGAGCTCGATCGCAGCCTCGTGATCCCGCATCTGTTCGCGCAGCCGGCCCATCATCAGGTCGACGATCACCTTGATCTCGTCGCGTGACAGCTTGTGGAAGACGATCACCTCGTCGATCCGGTTGAGCAGCTCGGGCCGGAAGACCTTCTTGAGCTCGCCCATGATCCGGCTCTTCATGTCGTCGTACGACAGGCCGCCCTCGTCGTCCTTCGGGCCGAAGCCGAGCGCCTGGTTCTTCGCGATGGTGGCGGCGCCGATGTTCGAGGTCATGATCACGATCGTGTTCCGGAAGTCGACCTTGCGACCCTGCGAGTCGGTCAGCTTCCCCTCCTCCAGCACCTGCAGGAGGATGTTGAACACGTCGGGGTGCGCCTTCTCGATCTCGTCGAGGAGGAGCACCGAGTACGGCTTGCGCCGCACGGCCTCGGTCAGCTGACCACCCTCGTCATAACCGATATAGCCGGGCGGAGAGCCGACCAGCCGCGACACGGCGTGCTTCTCCATGTACTCCGACATGTCGACCTGGATCATCGCCTGCTCGTCGCCGAACAGGAACTCGGCGAGCGTGCGGGCCAGCTCGGTCTTCCCGACGCCGGACGGCCCCAGGAAGATGAACGAGCCGGTCGGTCGCTTCGGGTCCTTGATGCCGGCCCGGGCGCGACGGATGGCCCTCGAGACCGCACCGATCGCGATCTCCTGGCCGATCACCCGCTTGTGGAGCTCTTCCTCCATGCGGATCAGCTTCTGGGACTCCGCCTCGGTGAGCTTGAAGACCGGGATGCCCGTCCACATCGAGACGATGTCCGCGATCTCCTCCTCGCCGATCGAGGGCTGCTCCTCGTCGGTGGACTCCTTCCAGGTCTCCTCGAGCTCGCGCTTCTTGTTCGACAGCTTGCGCTCGTTGTCGCGGAGCGCCGCGGCCTTCTCGAACTCCTGCGCCTCGATGGCGGATTCCTTCTCGCGCCGCACCTGCTCGATCTCGTCCTCGAGCTCCTTGTACCGCGGCGGCGCCGACATCGTCTTGATGCGCATGCGCGACGCGGCCTCGTCGATCAGGTCGATCGCCTTGTCGGGAAGG
>JBBQFB010000003.1:0-49336 GCA_038321545.1 Gaiellales bacterium | reverse complement strand
TCCCCGTGGGAACGGCTCAGGTGACGGTCAGCGTGCCCTTCATCTGCGACGAGTGCGGATCGCACACGAACGTGTACTCGCCGGCCGTGAGCGTGATCTCGAAGGTCTTCTTGCCGGTCTCGGGAACGCTCGTCGTGACGTCGACGCCTGCACCCGTGAGGTGGAAGTTATGGACTGCGGCCTGGTCGTCCACGGTCAGCGTGTACTTGCCCGCCGGGACACTGGTCTGATCCATCGTGATGGTGAAGCCGGGGCCGACCGTGCCGGTCAGCGTTCCGGTTACCGCAGCCGTGTCGGCCGGAGCCGCCGCGGTGTCGGATGTGGCGGGTGTCGCAGCGGTCGTGTCACCGCCGGAACTGCTCCCGCCGCAGGCCGCGAGCGCGAGTGCGGCGAGTGTGAGCGCGGCGATGGTGATGAGGCGTCTGTTCATTGGGTCTCCCGGTGGAGCGAAAGCGGTGCTCTCGGCGAGCACCTGTCATGGGATACGCATTCCCGGACGAATCCGGTTCAGTCAGCCTCGTGGAGCTACGCCGAAGAACCGGTCATCGCAGCGCGGCCGCGAGCACCGGATCGCGACCGCGAACGAAGTCGTCGGACGAGAGCTCGGCTGAGACGTCCGGCGCGATCCACGGCCGGTGGTCGTCGGGGCCGCCGAAGTCCCAGTAGCGGGATGAGACCTGTACCGTGAGGCCGCTGTTGGGGAGCTGGACGGAGCGCGTATCGCCGTACAGGTTCGGCCGTCCGCCCGTCGGTTCGCCCACGAAAATCGCAGCGGTGTCGCGGTCGACCTCGGTGGCGAAGTTGGTCGACGCCGAGAACGTCTGGCGGCCGATGATCACCGACAGCGCACCCGGCCGGTTGACGTGCTCGTCGGTGCGGAGGAACTCGAGCAGCGGGCCGTAGGTACGGTTGTCGCCGCCAGGGTTGTTCCGCAGGTCGATGATCAGCCGCCGGATGCCCCCACGGACGATGCGGGAGCGCAGCTCCTCGACCACGCTCTCGAGCGACGTCTTGCCGCTGGTGCGCACGACCTGGTTGTACTGCAGGTACAGCACGCGGCCGTGGTCGAGCGTCGTCCACCAGAACGGCTCGTCGCGGCGCGCCAGCGCGAATAGCCGGTCGGTCTTCGGCAGTCCAACCGGGTCGGTGCCGGTGCGCCCGATGAAGGCGCCCCAGTCCTCGACCGGCGGATCGACGGTGCGCTCCGGACCGGTGCGCGGCTGCACGACGAAGGCGGGCCTCGCGCCGTCGGAGACGATGCCGGTCGCCTCGAGCACCTCCGGCGTCATCAGGAGCATCGGGACGACGACCCGCACCGTGGAGTCGTTGTCGTGGGCGCCGTACGGGGTCACGAGCCGGATCGCCTCGTCGATCGGTGTGTCGCCGATGCGCACCACCCGCGCCCCGATCAGCGATGCGTCCGTGTCGTCGGAGACGTGGATGCCGTCGGTGAACAGGTAGAGGCGCATGGCGTACAAGTGGAATCCGGCCTCGGACGGGTACACACCGGTGTGCCCGTCGATCAGCGCGGCCAGCCGCATCACCTCCACGCGTGCGTCGCTGGGCGACATCCGGGCGAGACGGGCCGGCGCGGCGGCGACTTCGCGGTCGAAATCCGCTTCGGGCTCGCGCCAGAACGGGTTCGGATGGATGCTCCGCACAGCCTCGGCGAACGCGGCCATGTCCTCGGTCCAGGCGGCCTCGGCGGGTGAGGTGGCCGGGGTGGTCGTGATCGGCGGAGCGGTCGTCGCGGTCGCTGTTCGCTGCGCGCTGCCGCACGCCGCCACCACCAGCGCGACGACGACGGCGAGGAGCGTGCGGAGCATGATCCGAAACTAGCACGAATCCGCGCTAGTTACCACGAGGTCGTGCTACCCCGCGAGATCCATCCGCTCGGCCTCGCCGGCCTCGTGCGCCGCCTGGCCGGCCTCGACGAGGTGCTGGAGCGCGGCGATGATGTCGTCGCGTCGATCGCCGAGCTGCGCTGACAGCCGCTCGTCGACGACGATGAAGTAGGCGTGCGTGCCGTCGTGCGCCGCGCGGCCCTCGGCGTTCAACGCCAGCAGGTACGAGCGCCCGTCGCGCGGGTTGCGCGAGCGCTCGATGTGACCCCGCCGGTCGAGCGAGCGGAGCGCGTCCAGCACGGTCGAGACGGGCATCCCGAGCCGCTTCGCAAGCGCCGTCGGGGTGACGGGTTGGAGGTCGAGGATGGCGCTGTACAGCGCGTAGTCGGTGGCGTCCAGCGGCGCCCCATCGAGCGCGTCGCCGAGCAGCTGCTTCGCCTGCTGCGACGCGGCGAATACCCAGTAGAGCGGCGACAGGGTCGACGTGCGAACCATGGCGCGACTATAGGTCACGCGCCCGGCGAGGCCAGCGGGGAGCGGTTCAGTCCGCCGTCTCGACCAGCGAGCACAGGGTCGAGATCAGCCGCATGTCCTCGATCGTCCTCGCCTTCGCCTCGAGCAGCACCGGACTGCACACGAGGTACGCGAGGCAGCGGGCGCGGCTGATCGCGACGTTCAGCCGGTTGCGACTGAATAGGAACGCCAGGTTGCGGGGCACGTCGTCGCCGCTCGAGGTGGTCATCGAGAAGAACACGACGGGGGCCTCCTGGCCCTGGAACTTGTCGACCGTGCCGGCGCGAACACCGGCCGGGAGCTCCTGGCGGAGGAGACGGACCTGGGCGTTGTACGGCGCCACGACCATGAAGTCGTCGGCGGTGAGTGGCCGGACGGCGCCGTCCATGTCGGTGTACGGCTGACCGAGGAGGCTCGCGACCTCCTCGCTGATCCGCTGTGCCTCCTGTGGCGCTTGCGAGGCGTTCCCTTCCGCGGGGACCGGGAGGTAGCGGATGCCGGTGCCGGCGCCCGTCGCCTGCCGGGCGCACCTGGTGTACGAGCGGAGCCGGTCGTCGTACACCTCGCGGGAGATGAACTCGCAGATGTCGGGGTGCATCCGCCAGCTCTCGGTCAGGAAGATGCCGCGGTCGGGCGGGATGGTCGCCGCGACGCCCAGCACGTGCTCGAGGACGCTCGCGTTCGTCCCGACCGGGTGGATCGCCTGTGAGACCTGCGGGAGCTGCAGCGGGTCGCCGAGCAGGATCAGGTTCCGGGCGCTCGTGCCGGCCGCGATGGCGTCGGCGAGCGACATCTGACCGGCCTCGTCGATCACGAGGTAGTCGAACGCCTCCTCGAATTGTGGATCGGAGAAAAGCCAGGTCGTTGCGGCGACGAGGCGATACTCGTCGGCCAGGCACTCCTGGTTCTTCTCGACGTTCCTGATGCGTCGCTGGTCGCCCTCTGGAAGCCGGGTCTCAGACGTGCCCACCTTGCGCGCGCCGACGAACGTGACGCCGGCCTCGTCGGCGGCCTTCTCGACGGCCTCGACGAGGTTGTTGATCGCCTTGTGCGACAGGGATGTCACGCCGACGCGGGCGCCGCGGTCGATCAGGTCGACGATCAAGCGGGCGCCGTTGTGCGTCTTGCCCGTACCCGGCGGCCCCTGGACGACGAGGGTCGAGCGGTCGAGGTCGCGCGCCAGCCGCTTGATCGCGTCCAGGTCGGTGGTCTGGATGTCTGCCCCGGCGGCGATGCCGTGGATGCGGGGTGCGTCACGCCGCACGAGCGCTGTCAGCGCGGCGAAGCGGCCATCGGCATCGCGCACGGACCGGGCGAAACGCAGCAGCGCCCGCTGCTGGGCCGAGGTATTGAACGGGCCGACCGGGACGATCGCAACGGGCGGAGCCTCGTCGCGCCGCTTCTTCGACCGCTTGATCGTGACGATGCCGGCCTCGTCGTCGACGCGGATCACGCGGACGCCCGATCCGCTCGGATCCTCCTGCTCGCCCGGGCCGATCTTGTGCTGCTGAGCCGGAAAGCGCATCGGAATCTCGAAGCCGTATTTCACTTCGACAGGCGGACCGCACTGCGCCAGCCCCGCGAGCGCCTCGCTGTCGGCCAGCAGCTCGCCCTCGTCCATCGCCTGGACCGCGTAGTAGCGCCACCAGCCCGGCCGGGCCTCGCGGCGGTGGTACTCGAGGAGCTCGCCGGCCAGCCACCGTTCGGAGCCCTCGGCTTCGTCCGTGACGAGCTCGAGCCGCAGCTGCTCGCGCTCCGTCTGCTCGGCCCGGTCGTCGTCGCTGACCTGCTTGCCGTCGAGGGGCTCGAGCCAGGTCGCGTCGTCGGGCCGGACGGTGATCAGCCAGTCGTACAGCGCCGCCGTGGCGCGGCAGTCCTCGTCGTTGTACGCCGCGATCGCGTCGAGCTCGGCCTGGTCGCCGCTCGAGACCCACCGCTCGTAGCCGAGCACCGCGTCGGCTCCCGAGCCCATGTCCGCCGCGCGCTGGAACCCCGCGAGCTTCTCGATCAGCTTCAGCGAGTAGGACTCCACTCCGACGCGCATCGCCTGCTTGACGACGCTCAGCAGGTCGACCATCACCTTGCGCCGCAGCAGGTCGTCGACGTCGAGCTCGCGCGTGGCGTGGGTTGCCATCAGCCGCGCGATCGCGCTCGGCTCGGCGGCGGAGTAGTGGAAGACGTGCATGTCCGGCCACCGCGCGAGCCGTTCGGTTACCAGGTCGACGGCCTGCTCGAAGGCACGTCGCTCGTCGTCCGGCTCGTGCCCCCAGAACGGCAGGTACTCCCAGCCGTCTCCCGCGCGGACGAGCATGCCGAACAGGAAGGTCAGCTCACGGGCAGGCGTCCAGAACGGGTCGCCCTCGAGGTCGAACATCACGTCGCCGGGAGATGGGTGCGGGAGCTTCGCGAACCCGCGGCCGTCCTCGAGCGGAAGCAGCTCGTACGGCATCGACTGCTCGAGCTCGCCCTCGCGCTGGAGTCGCGCCTGCTGCGAGAGCCCGTCGAGCGTCGGCCGGCGCAGGTCGGCGATCTCGGTGGTCGGCGGAAGCTCGGCGAGGGCGGTCAGCGTCGCGACGTCGGCTGCCCGCAACCTGCCGATCTGGTCGCGCCGCAGGCCTGCGACGCGGACGAGGTGATCCTCTGACCGCCATTGCTCCTTGCAGAGGTGGTCGAACGTGCAGACCTGGCAGTGCGCGCACGGAAAGGGCTCGGTGGGAGCGTCGGCGGCGACCGCCCGTTGGAACGACGAACGGGCACGCCGGTAGTAGGCGCCCACCTCCCGCAGCCGGATCGACTCGCGGCGCCCCGAGCCGAGCTCGATGTGCGCCAGCCGCGGCGCAACGCCCTGGATGCGTTCGATGCCCTCGCTGTAGAAGCACAGCTGCAGGACGTGGTGCGGCGCCGCTTCGGACCGCGCGAGCTTGGTGTCGACCGCCTCGTAGCCGTACGCGCCGAGCGGTGTCTCTCCGTCGACGCGCTCGACGAAGTCGGCCAGCCCGCGCCAGCCGTCGAACGCGAACAGCCCCTGGTAGATGACGTCGACGCCGGCGCGCATCAGCTCGTCCGTGCGCCGTGCCTGCGTGGCGATATCGCCCCAGCCGACCTCGACGACCTCGCGCCCCGACGCCTTCAGCCGCTCGAGGTACGTCTCCTCGTGCTCGTTGCCCTTCGCGAAGATCAGCTGCGCGTACGCGCTGGTCGCGTACGACTTCTCGCGGATGCCGTGAGCGACCTCCAGCTGGAGATGGGTGGCGTGCACGCATCCGAGGTACTCGCTGAGGTCGGAGGGCGAGAACGAGAGCTTGGCGTCGCGGAGCTGCACCGACTCATACTGCATGGTCGTGTGTCGTGGCGCACGTCGTTGGCCTTACATCGGCAAGACGTACCGCACGCACTCGTGCACCCTTCGCGGCGCCTTCGGCAACGCTTCCAGGTGGTCGGCGTGGGCGAATGCCGTGACGACGCTCAGGGAGGTGGGAGCACGCAGCACGCCGGCTGCCTCGGTCTCGCCCAGGTACACGTGCAGGTAGCGATCAGCAATCGAGAACCCGGTGTCCTCGTACCAGGCGCGCACCCACGGATCGTCGCGCGTCCACGCCTCGAGGAACGTCGCACCCTGTGCCCGCGACACCTCGACGGCGGCCGCCAGGAGCGCCCCGCCAACACCCTTCCGGCGATGGTCGGGATGCACCGCGATCGTCCAGATCGCGCCGCCGATCCGGTCCGGATCGCTTGCCACCTCGCTCGGCTCCGTATCGAGCTCGACGTCGATGACCCCCGCGATCGCACCGTCGATCTCTGCAACCAGCTCGACCGACGGACGCTCGTAGACCGGCTTCGCGCGGAGCACATCGTCGAAGTAGGCGGTGTCGAGGAACGACAGCACACGGCAGCGCACCCAGCCCTGCTCGTCGCCTGTCTCGTATCGCCGCACCTGCATCCGCCGCGAGCCTAGCAGGAGGCGCGATGTCACAATCAGTCGCTCGTCGGCACGTTAGGAAGTAGTGGATGAGCTCGCGTTCCATGAGCGTGACGTCTCGCCGGATATGACGGGCGGGGCGTTGCCGGACGCCGGGTTCGAGCAGTTCTTCCGCGAGCACGAGGCACGCGTCGGGCGGTATCTCGTCCAGATCACGCGCGACCGGGCGCTCGCCGACGACCTGCTGCAGGAGACGTTCATCGCGGCCTACCGGGATCGCGACCGAATCCCTCCGGCCGGACGCGCGCAGGCGGCGTGGATCCTGACCGTTGCGCACCACCGCGCCCTGCACGCGCTGCGCGGAGTCCGCCGCGCCCGCGAGGCGTTCAGCTCGCTGACGATGACCCGGCGCCGCAGTGTTGTGCCAACCGATGCGCTCGCGATGCGCGACCTGCTGACCCGCACGCTCGCACCACTCGATCGCTCGATCGTGCTGCTCTGCCTCGTCCACGGCTACACGTCGGACGAGGCTGCCGAGATCGTCGGCCTGCGCGCGGATGCCCTTCGCCAGCGGCTCGCGCGCAGCCGCACCAAGCTCGAGCACGCCCTCAAGGAGGCCGGCCGCGATGCCTGATCCCACGCTGGAAGAGCGCCTCCGGGTGCTCGAGACGCTCGACCCGGCCTTCCGGCCGATCGATCGGGCCGAGACGGCTGCTGCGCCGCGGCGCCGGCAGCCCGGCCGGGGGCTACTCGGGGCGCTGGCGTTGGTCGGGTTACTCGTCGCGGGCGTGGTGATCGCGTCGAGCGGCCGGGTGCGGTCGTCGTCCCAGCCGGGCGCGGCGAGCGGGACGGACCAGCAGGTCACCGTCGGCACTCCGTTCGAAGGCGCTCAGATCGGGCCGAACGGCGCCGCCGCCATGCCGGAGTCGGTCAGTAGTCGAATCGCAGCCCTGAACGCAACGCTCGATAGCTGCCTTACCGACAACGGTGCGACGAAGGCGCCGGTCGCCGAGGGCGGGACCGGAGGCGTCGCCTATGACGACCCGGGCGGCAAGGCGGCCGCGGCTTGCGCGACGGTATCGCGCAGGCTCGATGCCTACGGCGAGAGCGAGGAGGTGCGCAGGGCCGGTGCGGCTCAGCGCGCGTTGCAGAAGGCCTACGGAGCGTGCGTCCTCACCGATCCGAACGCCACTCCCCGTGACGTGCGTTCCGTCGCCACCTCGTCCGCCGGGGTGGCGTGCCGACTGCTCCTGAACCCGCTCGCGGGCGACGGCGAGCTGCTGGCGGCGATCGTCGCCCAGACGCCGTACGCGCGGGCGCTGGATGACGACGGTCACATCGCGCTCAAGTGGGCCGGCCGGACGACGCGCGGCTTCGCGGCGTCGGCCTTCGACTACACGCTGTCGACCGGTCAGTCCCCCGCCGACGAGGTGGGTCTGGTCGTGTTCGATGGCGCCTTCGTCCCGCCGAGTACTCCCGCCGGCGTAACGCCATCACGCGCTCGGACACTCGCGCTCGTGATCGAGCCGGATGGCGTGGTCGGCGACCTCTCGATTCGCAACGTCGAGTTCATCCCTCCGTCGGCCGACGGCGTGACAGCGACCGTCGAGACACCGACTGCGCAGAAAACGGTTCCGGCGCCCTCCGTTGACGTGCCACCGGCTTCGTCGGATCCGTCCCCGGCGGCGACGGCCGGAGTGACCGTCACGCCGTAGACCGGTCTACCGGGCGCGCGCCACGAGGAACCGTGCGCGTGCTGCGCGTGTCGCTCGGACACGGACGAAGAAGCGGTTGCTGCCCCTACGGCGGCCAACGTGGCAAACGGCGGCTGGCCGCTAAGTGTTTCGGCGCGCCGCCGGGTCTATCGTCGTGTTGGTGTTGACCGGCGGTGATGTCACGGCTCGGCTCGAGCGCCTGTACCGATCGCGGTACGAGGCGTTCTGCCGCCTGGCGATGGCCGTCACCGGTGACATCGAGCGCGCGCACGAGGCCGTGCAGGACGGGTTCGTCCGGGCGTATGCGTCCCGCGGCACGTTCCGCGGCGACGGGTCGCTCGACGCGTGGGTCTGGCGGATCATCCTGCGGAGCGCGATCGATGCGCGGCCGGACGGCGTTCCGCTCGCCGACGTCGCGGACGCCGTCGTCATCCTGCCGTTTCCCGATCGCGACCCTGCGCTCGCGGTCACGACCAGAAAGCAGACCAGTCCCCGCTCGCCGTAGTACGTCGTCAGGCCGGCGACCGGGCCGCTGAGGCCGAGGCTCAGGCGGGCGCGGACGACCGGGTCGCTCGTGATCGTCACGGATCCGCCGATCCCCTGCCGTAGCAACGCCATACCGGTGACCGGCGGCGCAGGCGTGACGCCGCAGGCCAGAATCGCGGGCGTCGTGGCCTTCTTCGCCTGCGGATGCCGTCCCGACACCGATCCGCAGGGAGCGGATGAGGCCGTGTGCCCTGGTCGCGACGACCTCGCCGCAAATCTCCGCGTCGTCAAGATCCGCGAGGGTCGGCACGTGGTGCTCGCTGGTCTCGTCGACCGTGATGTGACAGAGCTCCGCATCGCCGGGAGGGCCGTCGCCCTCCCGGCCGAGACCGTGCCGGGAACGACGCGCCGCCCGGTCCTCCTCGACCTCGACCGGCTCGACCGCGGCGACCTCGTCCAGGTCGTCGTCGGCTCGAAGATCGTGGAGGAGTTCGATCCGGCCCGCGGCACGCCCGACCCGCCGGTGACGGCTCCGGGCCCGGCGCCGAACGGCCGCACGGTCGCCTACCTGCGGGCCATCACAACGTCCGGCGAACTCGTCGTCGACCCCGCACAGATGCTGACCGGCCGCGATGCGGTCGCCGCGTGCAACGCCATCGGCCAGCCGGACTGCGAGATCGACTACGAGATCCTCAATCCCGACGGCCACGAGACCGCCGCACCGATCGCCGACGATGCCGCTGTCGTGCTCGTCGACTGGGCGCACTGCTGCGAGCAGACGATCCGCGGCACCGTCGCCGGGCTTGCGACGGCGCTCAGGGCGCGCGCCGACGCGCCGATCCGCGAGCAGTACCGCGTGACGGCGCCCTACTGGGTGACGGTCGAGAACGGCGTCGTCACACGGATCGAGGAGCAGTACCTGCCGTAGGCGGGAGGTCGAGCCGCGGATTCCGCCAGCCCTGCACGCCGTCCACCGTCGTGTGCGGCTTCCCGTCGACGACCGCGAAGATGGCCGGTCGCTCGATCTCGAGCAGCCAGCCGGCAGCCAGCAGCGTCTCGAACAGCCTCCCCTCGATGGCCCTCGAGTGCGTGCCGACCACGAGGTACGCGACGCGCCCGGTGAGCAGCGCGATGGTGTTCGCGACCAGGTCCGCCTCGCCGCCCTGGATGTCCATGTGCAGCAGGTCGACGCGCGCGTGGCTGACCAGCGTCTCGGCCAGCGGGATCATGCGCAGGAGCTCGAACTGCCCGCTCTCACCGGCCGCGGCGATGTCGGCGGCGGACGCGTTGAACACCGGCTCGAGGCCCCACGCGTCACTCCCTTCCGCCTGCTTCGGAAACAGCGCCTCGCCCGCGCTCGCGGCGGCGACTCCGCGCATCAGCTCGTACTCGCCCGGCCCGATGCCGTTCACGGCGAGCGTCTCACGGGCGAGGTCGAGGTGCTTCTCGTCGCCCTCCACGCCGACCAGGTGCACCGCGAGTCCGCGAGCCTTCGCCGCGACGCCGGTGTTGTTCATCCAGCAGCCCCAGCCGCAGCCCAGCTCGACCATCGTGAACGTGCCCTCGGCGAGACCGACCGGCCGCAGAGCAGCCGCCCACTCCGACATGTCGGCGTGGTAGTTGGCGGGGATCGGGACGGGGTCGAGCTCGCCGCTGCGGCCGCGCAGGTGCGCCATCGTCCGCACCGGCACGGCCACGCCCAGGAAGTTGACGAGGTAGCCCTCGCGAGGCTGCGGATCCGGGTGGGCGTGCATGGTGATGGTCCCGCGCACGTCGACGGACGCGTTGGGGAACAGGTACGGGCTCGAGGTCGCGACGTCGATGCCGGTGCGGCGGATGAACTCGGCCGAGGAGCCGATGCCGCGCACCAGCTCCAGCACGCTCGTCGTCCCGCCGATGTGGCGCTCGATCACCGCGTCATCCTCCGGCTGGCGCGCGAGCATCACCTGGTAGACGCCGGCCACCTCCTCCGGCGTCAGCCGCGGGTCGACCGCCGCTTCCGCTGCGTCGGTCGCCCTGCTTCTCCCGATCCGTGCCCTCAAGCCGCCCACGAGCCTCCCGCGTCGTCGCAGCAGGATATCCCGCGTCGCGCCGGCTCGTGGCCGACGCGCCGCTTCTCGTGAGGCTCCGGCGCGACCCATGATCGCCGGGGCGATCCCCGGTCTGAGGGATCCGCGGAACCGATCCGGGACAGCCGGCGAACAGGGTCTACGCAACGTGCCCCGACGGGGCACAGGAGGACCGTTCATGTTCACTCGCTCGCTTACGCGGCGTCACTCGCTCGGCATCATCGCCGCCGTCTCCGTGGCCTCGGCCATCGGAGCCGGCTGTGGCGGATCCGACGCCACCACGACCGCCACCATCGCCCCCGCCGCCGGTACCACGACCGCCGCGGCCACCGCGCCCGCCACCACGGAGGGCACGACCACCGCGGCCGCCGACGCCAAGCCCGGCTTCACGCCGGCCGTCGACCTCCGCATCGCCTTCAACCGCCTGCTCGGCGAGCACATGCTGATCGCGGTCAACGCAACGCAGACGGCCCTGCTCGGCGGCAAGAGCTTCGACGCCGAGGCCGCCGCGCTGCAGGCCAACACCGACGACCTGGGCACCGCCATCGGCGGCCTGTATGGCGACGACGCGCAGAAGGCGTTCGCCAACCAGTGGAACGCCCACAACGGCTACTTCGTCAACTACACGGTCGCGACCGCCAAGGATGACGCGGCCGCCAAGCAGACCGCAGTCGACGGCCTGACCATGTACACGAAGGACTTCGGCGCGTTCCTGGCCGGCGCCACCGGCCTTCCGGCCGACGCCGTCACCGCCCAGCTCGCCATGCACGTCACGCACACCGCCAAGGCGGTCGACGCGTTCGGCACGAAGGACTACGACGGCTCGTACGCCAACGCCGCGATGGGCTACGTCCACATGGGCGCCACCGGCGACATCCTGTCCGACGCGATCGCCAAGCAGAAGTCGCTCGGCGCAACCACCGGCGACGCCGCCGACCTGCGCGTCAAGCTCGACGACCTGCTCGCCGAGCACGCCGCCCTGGCGATCGTCGCGATGGAGCGCGGGTTCGACGGCGCGCCCGACTTCAAGGCGGCCGCCGCGGAGCTCGACAAGAACACCGTCGCGCTCGGCGACCTGATCGGCTCCGCCTACGGTGACGACGCCAAGGCGACGTTCCTGTCGCAGTGGCGCGCGCACATCGGCTACTTCGTCAACTACGTGACGGCGCTCGCGTCGAAGGACACCGCCGGCCAGGACGAGGCCAAGAAGGGCCTCGACGGCTACATCAAGGACAACGGCGCGTTCCTCGCCGGCGCCACCGGCCTTCCGGCCGACGCCGTCGAGGGGCAGCTGAAGATGCACGTCGACGAGCTGCTCAAGACCATCGACGACTACGCCGCCGGTGACTACGAGGCAGCCGCTGCCGGTGCCCGCATGTCGTTCGCCCACATGTACGAGACGGGCGACGCGCTGGCGGGCGGCATCATCACGGTGAAGAAGCTCTCCTAGCTCCCCTCCCACCCTGCACGATCCACGCGGGCCCGTCGGCGAACCATCGCCGGCGGGCCCGTTCGGCGTCCTCGGGCGAGCGTATTGCCGAACCGGCGAGGGCGGGCGAGCGAAGTAGATGCGTGACAAGTCGCTCCACTTCCAGCGTTGCGCATCTCCGGGACCGCACGTTCCTGCACTGCACGGACGAGGCCCTGATCGTCCGCATCGCCCGCGGCGACGAGGCGGCGTTCGCCGAGCTGTACGACCGGCTCGGCAAGCTCGCCTACTCGCTGGCGCTGCGGATCCTGCGCAACGCATCGCTGGCGGAGGAGGCCACGCAGGAGGCGTTCCTCGCGGTCTGGCGCGGAGCGGCCCGGTTCGACGCGCGCCGTGCCACCGCCCGGGCCTGGGTGCTGCTGCAGGTGCGGGCCCGCGCCATCGACCGCGTGCGACACGAGGAGCGGCGCGGAGGAGCGGGTGTCGAGCTCGACACGGAGCTGCACGAGAGCACCGCCGTCGCGCCGGCCGACGAGGCCTGGATGCATCTCGAGCGCGAGCGTCTGGAAGCCGCGCTGAAGACGATTCCCGATCCCGAGCGGGAGCTGATCGAGCTCGCCTACTTCGAGGGCTACTCGCAGTCTGAGCTGGCGACCCGTCTCGGACTACCCCTTGGCACCGTCAAGCGCCGGACGTTCAACGCGTTGGCCCGGTTGCGCGACCTTCTGCAGGACGACCGATGAACACGACACCCGACTTCCATCCGTCCGACGAGCTGCTCGTCGGCTTCGCGCTCGACGAGCTCGAGCAGGACCAGCACGCCGCCGTCGACGAGCACCTGGACGTCTGCGAGCGCTGCCGCGGAGAGGTCGCCGCCACGTGCGAGACGCTCTCGCTGCTCGCGCTCGCGGCACCACCTGTCGAGCCGCCGGCCGACCTGCGGGCACGCGTGCTCGACGTCCCGCGCCAGGCGCGCCACGCGCGTCGCCGCGTGGTCATGCCCCGCCTGCAGCGCGTCTCACGCCCGTCGTGGCTGCACTCCCACCGGCTCGTCGTCGGCGGGCTGGCCGCGTGCGCCCTCGCCGCGGCACTCGCACTCCCGCAGATCGCCATGCGCGACGGCGCGCGGTCGGTCGCGTTCAGCAACGGCGCCGGCGCCCTGCGGGTCGACGGCGGCACCGCGCACCTCGCGAGCTGGTCGCTGGCCGCCGCCCCTCCAGGTCACACCTACGAGGTCTGGGTGATGCGCCCCGGCACGGACGCGCGAATCGCGGGGTTCATCGGCGACGGCCGCGAGGTCGTGATCGACGACGTCCGCGCGGGCGACCAGATCGGCGTCACGGTCGAGAAGGGGAATGGCTCGCCGGCCCCGACCACGCCGCCGGTCGCCGTCGCCGATATCGCCTGAGCCAGCCGGCGCCCAGCACCGTCACGACGCGATCGCGGTCGTCGCGCCAGGGCCGTCTCGGGCATCGCCGTTCCTCTCCTCGTCCGCTGCTGCGACGTTACCGCCACCGCTCGACGAGCGCGCGCTGCGCCGGCATCTCGGGCGACGGATCGTGGCGGCCGATCTCCGCACGGCGTGTCGCGATTTGCGCCAGCGCCTCCGCGCTCGGCATCCCGTGACGGATCAGGTGGCAGGCGACAACGGTGCCCGTACGGCCCACGCCGGCCCAGCAGTGGACGTAGACGCGGTGCCCGTCCGCGAGCAGCGCATCGAGCAGGTCGAGCGTCGCCGTCAGCTCGGCGTCGGTCGGCACGCCGAAGTCGCCGACCGGCAGCCGGTGATGCGCCGCGTCGCCGATCAGGTGGTCGTACGCGTCCAGCTCGCCGGGCTGCGTCAGGTCGATGTACGCCGTGATACCGGCGGCGACGAGCTCCGGCAGCAGCTCCGGACGTGGATAGGGACCCGCGAGCAGCCGGTCCGGTTCGACCCAGTAGGCGTTGTCCATCGCCCCCGGGAGACTACGTCGCCGTCGCCGTCGCCGTCGCCGTCAGCGTCAGCGATTCTGCCGACCTGCGGCCATTCGCGAGCGCGATCCCGACCGTCGCCACGTCGCCGCCGGCCGCCCGCGTCAGCGTCCAGGCCGGCCCGGCGGTGGCCGGGACGCTCGCCAGCTCGGGCGACACGATCGCCACCGACTCGGCAGCCCGCACCGCGCCCTGTGGCGACGTGGCCGTGATCTGAAGCGTCGTCGATCCGGCCGGCCAGGTGACCGCGGCGTAGCCGAACCGTGCGGTGGGCAGCGGCACGGCCGCCGCCGCGGGCGCGCCGATGACCGGCGCCAGCGTGAACTTGACGGGCAGGTCGGAGGCGCCGCCGTCGACCGTCTCGAGCAGGTGCTTCCACGGCGCCGGTGGCAGCGTCAGGTTGGCCAGCGGGCCGCCGAAGCGGGCGAATTGCGCCTCGGCCAGCGCTGCCCGCTGCACGGCCGCCTCGCCGAACAGCCGGTAGATGGTCGTGTGGTAGTTGCTCCTCCGGTCGGCCTTCGTCGCGCGCATGGCGGCGTTGTAGAGCCGGACGATGGGTCGCGCGGTCGCGCCGCCGCCGAGCGCGTACCAGAACGCCCAGTTGTCGTACGGCCGGTAGATCGACTCGGTCGTCGACTCACGCACCGGCAGCAGCGGCTCGGTCGCGCGAGCCGCGCCCTCGAGGAAGCTGAGCCCGCCGGCCGGCAGGATCGGATCGGTGTCGCCCGGGAACGTGCCGAAGCCGTCGGTGATCGCCCGCTGGCCCATCGCGGCCATCGCCAGCGACTCGGCCGTGCCCTCGACGATGGTGCGTCCCAGATCGGTCGCGGTGCGGTGGCGCTTCGGGTAGGTGGTCGCGCACTGTGCGACGTGGACGAGCTCGTGCGCCGCCACGTGCAGGAGCGCAAACTGCGTCCACCTGGCGTCGAACGCCCCGGCGCCGCCCATCGTGACGTAGGCGGAGCTCGTGATCCTGCCGCCGCCGAACGTCGTGTTGCACTCCGTCACGCCGCTTCCGCCCAGGCCGCTGTACAGGTACAGGTCGACCGCCTTGGATCCGCCGTCGATGACGCTCGCGCCGTACCCGAAGAGGAACCCCTCGTAGCTCACCGCGCCCCGGTCGGAGTGCGGGCGGGCCAGGCCGATCGCATGCTCGCGAGCCAGGATGGCGTCGAGGTCGCGGAGCAGGATCGTGACGCTCGCCGGCCGGGTCGCACAGCGCCCGTCCTGCCCGGGCAGTGCCTCGCGTGCGCCGTGCCGCTCGCTCCACCACACGCGCAGGCGACGCGACGCCGTGTCCACGTGACAGGCCGTCTTGCCGTAGGCGATGTAGGTCTGGACGGGGATCGGGAGCGTCGTCTTCTTCGCGCCCTGGGCCGCCGGAGCGGCGACGGCGAGCACGCCGCCGGTCAGTGCGACTGCGACACCGAGCAGGGCGCGGTGCGCAGCTGCGCGACCCATCTCGACCGGCCCCCGCGTCGAGGTGAGCTGCATGGGGACGACACTACACCACCGGGCCACGCCGCTCGCACGGAGTGGTCGTTCCGGCCGGGCCTACTCCCAGGGCTGTTGATCGCACCCGTCGAGCAGGAACATGTGCGAGGTCGTAGTTGCGATCCGCAGGGCCTTCGCCTCGGCGTACTCGGGCGAGTTCCAGAAGGCCCGCGCCCGTTCCATGTCGGGGAACTCGAGGATCACCAGGCGCTTCGGCGTCCAGTCGCCCTCCAGCACCTCGGTGGCACCGCCTCGGGTGAGGTAGCGCCCGCCGTAGCGGCGGATGCTGGGGGGCGCCATTGCCTTGTAGATCTCGTAGCGATCGCGATCGGTGACGTCCACGTGGACGACGATGTAGGCGGCCATCCGCGGAGGATAGGCCGGTAATCGTCAGCACCCCCTAGCTGCGACGGGGTCGCAGGAACGACATCATCCCCCTGACCGAACCGATCCGGCTCCGCGTGCGGATGTCGGGGTACACGGTTCGAGGGAGGAGCGGGCGTTGCACATTCCGGACGGGTATCTGAGCCCCGCCACCTGCGCGGTCCTGACCGCTGCGATGGTGCCGGTCTGGGCGGCCGCCGCGGGGCGTGCCAAGAAGGTCGTGAAGAGCCGCTACGCGCCGCTGATGGCCGTCGGCGCGGCATACAGCTTCCTGGTGATGATGTTCAACCTGCCGATCCCGGATGGCACGACCGCCCACGGCGTGGGAGCGGTGCTGATCGCGGTCCTGCTGGGGCCGTGGGCCGCGGTCATCTCCGTCAGCGTCGCGCTGCTGATCCAGGCCCTCTTCTTCGGCGACGGCGGCGTGCTCGCGTTCGGCGCGAACGCCTTCAACATGGCGTTCGTGATGCCGTTCGTGGGCTACGCGGTCTACCGGCTGCTGACCTCCAACACGTCGCTCACCTCGCCCCGCCGCGCGCTCGCCGCCGGCGTCGGCGGCTACATCGGCCTGAACGCCGCCGCGCTCGTCGCGGCCGTCGAGTTCGGGCTGCAGCCGGCGCTCTTCCAGGCCGCCGACGGCACACCGCTGTACGCCCCGTTCAGTCTCTCGCAGACCATCCCGGCGATGGCGCTGGCCCACCTGACCGTCGCCGGGTTCGTCGAGTTCGCACTCACGGTCGGAGTGGTCGCCTACCTGCAGCGCGCGAACCTGCCCCTGCTCCGCCTCAACCATTCCGGCACCGTCGAGACCGACGCGGAGCTCGAGCATCGGCCCGTATCGTGGCGGTGGTCGTTCTACGGCCTCGGTGCGATGGTGCTGCTGTCGCCGCTCGGCCTGCTCGCCCCCGGTGGCGCGTTCGGCGAGGACGCACCGGCGACCCTCGACCTGGCCAAGTACCACCTCGGCGCCGTCCCACAGGGGCTGAACGACTACTCCGGGTGGTGGAGCCACACGGTGCTCGGCGGGTACGGGTTCTCCGGCGGATCGAACGCGCGGCTCGGCTACGTCCTGTCGGCGATGGTCGGTGCGATCGCGGTCGGCGTCGCGATCGCGCTCGTGATCCTCGCGATCCGCGTCATCGCCCGCCTGCGCGGCGATGACAACCCGGCGGCGGCGGGCGTCGCATGAGCCAGGCGCGCGTCCGGACGCCGGACTGGCTGCTGCAACCCGAGGTCGGCCTGTGTCCGTGCGGGTGCATCGGCAAGCGGCGCAGGGGGAGCTTCGTGGCCAAGACGATCGCCGGTGCCGGCGGGGTCCTGCAGGCGGCGCTGTTCTCGGAGGACGTCGCGCGGACGCCCGGGCTGCTGCAACGGCTCGACGCCCGCGCGAAGGTGCTCGCGATGGTCGGGCTGCTGGTCGCCGTCGGGCTCGTCCATCACGTCACCGTGCTGGTCGGCGCGTACGTCGCGACGCTCGTGCTGGCGCGCGCGTCGGCGCTGCCGCTCGGGTTCTTCATCAAGCGGGTGTGGCTGTTCATCCCGATCTTCACCGGCGTGATCGTGCTGCCGGCCACGCTGAACGTGATCACGCCCGGCGAGATCGTCGTCCCGCTGCCGTTCGGGCTCGGGCTGACGCGGCAGGGCCTGATGGCGGCCGCGATCATCACGGTGCGGGTCGCAACGTCGATCTCGTGCGTGCTGCTCGTGACGCTCACGACGCCGTGGGCGCGCCTCCTGTCCGCACTGCGCGCCCTCGGCGTCCCGAAGCTGTTCGTGCTCGTGATCGGCATGGCCTACCGCTACCTGTTCGTGCTGCTCGCGGCGGTGCAGGACATGTACGTGGCGCGCAAGGCGCGGGCGATCGCGCCCGAGCGCGATCCGCGTGGGGGCCGTGCCTTCGTCGGCGCCACCGCCGGTGCGCTGTTCGGCAAGGCGCACACCCTCGCGGACGAGGTGCACCAGGCGATGACCAGCCGTGGGTATCGCGGCGATGCCCGCACGCTCGACCGCTTCCGCGTCACCACTCTCGACGTCGCCGTGCTCGCCACCGCGCTGCTCGGGATGCTGCTCCTGATCGGAGGCGACCGTGCCATCTCCTGAACCGCTGCTCATCTGCGACGGGCTCTCCTTCGCCTACCTCGACCGGTTTCCGGCGCTCGCCGACGTGTCGTTCGACGTCGCGCCGGGCGAGACGCTGGCCCTGCTCGGCGCCAACGGCTGCGGCAAGTCGACGCTGCTGAAGCTGCTCGACGGGCTGCTCTTCCCGACCGCCGGCAACTACCGCGCCTTCGGGCATCCCGTGACCGAGGACCTGCTTGAGGACGAGCAGTTCTCGACCGCCTTCCGCAGCCGCGTCGGGTTCATCTTCCAGAACACGGACGCGCAGGTGTTCTCGCCGTCGGTGCGCGAAGAGGTGGCGTTCGGGCCGCTCCAGATGGGCATCTCCCGCGACGAGGTCGAGCAGCGCATCGCCGACGTGATGTCGATGCTCGAGATCACCGACCTGGTCGACCGGGCGCCGTACCAGCTGTCGGGCGGCCAGAAGAAGCGCGTCGCGATCGCCTCGGTGCTCGTCACCAATCCCGAGCTGATCCTGTTCGACGAGCCGACCGCGTCGCTCGACCCGCGCACCCAGCAGTGGCTGCTCGAGCTGATCGTCGAGCTCGGCCGGGCCGGGAAGACGATCGTGCTCGCGACGCACGACCTGGACGTGCTGGAGTGGGTGTGCAGCCGCTGCCTGGTGTTCTCCGAGGAGCACAGGATCGTGCTCGACGGCACGCCGGAGGCCGTGCTCGACGATCGCGACACGCTGCTGGCCGCGAACCTGATCCACCCGCATGCGCACCGTCACGGGCGGCTCGTGCATGCGCACCCCCACGATGCGGACCACTCGGTGATCGACCACGGCCAGCCCCTGCCGGAGGCCTCCGCGGTCGATACGATCCAGCGATGAACCTCGCTGAGAAGGGTGCCGAGCTACGGCGCCTCCACGACGACCCCGAGCTGCTCGTGATGGTCAACGTCTGGGACGTCATCGGCGCGACGGTGCTGGCCGGTCTCCCCGGCTGCCGCGCGCTCGCGACTGCGAGTCACTCGATCGCGGTGTCGAACGGGTACGAGGACGGCGAGAACATCCCGGTCGACGAGATGCTGACGGCCGTCGGCCGCATCGCGGGCGCCGTCGACCTGCCGGTGTCGGCTGATCTCGAGGCCGGGTACGGCAACCCGGGCGAGACGATCCGGCGGGCCATCGGCGTCGGCATCGTCGGCGCCAACCTCGAGGACCAGATGCGCCCGTTCGACGAGGCCGTGGCCGCCGTCACCGCCGCCGTCCGGGCGGCGGAGGCAGAGGGCGTGCCGTTCGCGCTCAACGCGCGCACCGACGCGTTCCTCCTGGCCGGCGATCGTGACCCCGCTGCCGTCACCGGCGATGCGATCGAGCGCGGCCAGGCGTTCCTCGCCGCGGGTGCGACCTGCGTGTTCGTGCCCGGGAAGCTCGACGCCGCCACCGTCGCGCGCCTGGTCGACGGCATCGGCGAGCGCAAGGTCAGTGTCATCTCGGTGCCGGGCTCGCTCAGCCAGGCCGAGCTGACCGACCTGGGCGTCGCGCGCATCTCGTTCGGGCCGTGGTCGCAGCGAGTCGCGCTCACGGCGTGGGCCGACACCGCGACCGACCTGCTGGCCGGCGGGGCGCTGCCGTCCGGTGTGCGGGCGATTACCTGACCCCGTTGCATTTCCGGGGGGATTCGGTAGGATCGCACGATGAGTTTTACGGGCTGGATGCTCGCGCTGCACCTGATCTCGGCGTTCGCCGTCGCGTCGTCGCTGGTCCTGTTCAGCGTCCTGGTCTATAGCGGTCGGCGCATGACGACGCTCGACCAGACGCGAACGCTGTTCCGCGTCGCGCCGGTGGGGACGGCGCTGATCAGTGCCGGCCTCGTGCTCGTGCTGGTGTTCGGGATCGTCCTCTCGGTCGACTCCGACAAGTTCAACATCTGGGACCCGTGGATCATCGCCGGGATCGTGCTGGTGATCGCGTTCGGCGGCGTCGGACAGCGCAGCGGCGCGTACTACACCGACGTCCAGAAGCTGGCCGAGGCGTCCGGCGGTGATGCGTCCGAGGTGATTGCGCGCTTGCGCGCCCCGACCGGCGCGCTGCTGCACCTGGCATCGGTCGGGCTGTTCGTGCTGGTCGTCCTCGACATGATCTTCAAGCCGGGAGCCTGACGTGAGACCCGACTCCGTCAACATCGCGCTCGTCGTCCACGTGCTCGGCGCGATGGTCCTCGTCGGCGGCCTGGTGACGGCGGCCGCCGTGGCCGTGATCGGCTGGAGCGACGAGGCGCTGTCGCTCCGCCGGCTCTCGTACCGGACGTTGCTGTTCGTGGCATTCCCCGGCTACCTCGTAATGCGCGTCGGCGCCCAGTGGGTCGAGTCGAAGGAGCACCTCGACACGCTCTCGGAGCAGCCCACCTGGCTCGGCATCGGCTACATCACCGCAGACGGCGGCGGCCTGCTCCTGCTGATCGCTCTGATCGTCGGCGGCATCGGACTGCGGCGTGCCCGCAGCGGACGCGGCGCCGGGCTGCTCAAGGCCAGCGGGGTGATCGCCACCCTGCTGGTCGCGGTGTACGTCGTCGCCGTGTGGGCGATGGGCGGGAAGCCGACCTAGCGATCGCGTCAGGCCTCGGCCCTACCGATTCGTAAGTTGGCGTAAGAATCCAGCAAGATCCGTATACCATGGCGTGGAGCCCGTGCCTCGCCGTCTCCTCCTTCCGCTGATCGCCCTGCTCGTGCTGCTCGCAAGCGCCGAGCCCGCGCTCGCGTACACGATCGGCGGGTCCCGCTGGAGCGGCCGGATCGCGACGATCACCTACTTCGAGGCAACGCCGAAGGGCTACCACGAATCGATCGCAATCGGCGCGAAGGCCTGGAACACGAGCGGCATCCCGGTCCGCTTCGTGCGGGTGAAGTCGCGCCGCCGGGCGCGGATCGTGATCACGCAGGACGCGGGCATCCTGCCGAGCAGCGGGTTCGCGTCGATCGGCTTCCAGTCGCACAACTACATCAAGCTGATCGGCTGCCAGCACGGCTGCGACCGGTTCTTCATGGGCGCGCTCGTCGCCCACGAGATGGGGCACGTCCTGGGACTCGATCACGAGCAGCGGCGATGCTCCGTCATGAACGGTTCGGAGCTGTATGGAACGTGCAGGCCGAAGCGACCGAAAGCGCCGTGGCTGTGGCGCTGCCGGATCCTGCAGAAGGATGACCTGGCTGGAGCGAGGGCGCTGTACGGGGGACACCCCCGCCTCAGCAAGCACGAGTTCTGCGAGAAGCAGCCGGCGCCGCCCGCGATCACCGGTCTCAGCGCGGCGCCGCTCACGGCGAGCCCTTCATCCCCGGCGAGGCTGACGTGGAGGAACCCGAGCAAGCTCATCACCGGCGTCGTCATCCTGCGCAAGGTGGGCGGATGCCCCAAGAGCCTCAACGACGGCGTCAGCTTCCAGGCAGCGACGAATCTCCTCTCGGCGACCGACGTCGCCGATTCCCCCCTGGCCGCGGGTCCGATCTGCTATCGCGTCTGGACGACCGACGACTACGGACGGATGGGCCCGAGCACGACGGTCACGATGGCGTACCCCGGGGCGCCGGCGGTGCCACCCGCCACCTCGATCGCATTGACGGAGGTCTCCAACGCGACGACCGGTGTGGAGGTGACCGCAGCGATCACCGTGCCGAACGTCAGCTGGCTGTCGGCGGTCGAGCTTCGTCGCGACCTCGGCGTCTGCCCCACCAGCGCGACGGGCACGCTCGTCGACCGCGTGGCGATCAACGGGGCGAAGGCGACGATCGACGACACCTCGAACACGGTCGAAGGTAGCTGGTGCTACGCCGCCTTCACGGTCGACCTGTGGGGGCGCATGGCTGCGGGTGGCGCGGTCGCAACGATCAGCCATGTTCCGCCGCGCGCACCAGCCCCGACCGGCGCAGCGGGCAGCATCGACGGTTCCGGGGTGGGTCACGTCAGCTGGACCTGGCCTGGCGATGGCCTGACCGGCGTCACGCTGTACCGCTCCCCCGGAACGTGCGCGGTTCCGGCCGTCGTCGACGTCAACAACTACCTCGGCGACGTGTTCTACCCCGCCCCAGGAACGTTCGACGACATCGATTCGGCGAACCTCGCGCCGGGCTCGTACTGTTACGCGCTGGTCGGCTCCGACGCGGCGGGGTTCCAGTCGGTGCCCGTCGGCGTGACGCTCACCTACACCCCAATCTGACGTCGTTGGCCGTCACCAGTCGGTCGGCCGGTAGTCCTTCAGGAACTGGCCCCACACGTGGGTGCCGGTGTTGGCTCCGTCGATGATCGGGTCGACGATCCGGGCGGCGCCGTCGACGATGTCGAGCGGCGGGGCGAACCGGTGCTCCGCCGTCTTGCGCTCGGCGATCGCGACCGGATCCTCGTCGGTCACCCAGCCGGTGTCGACGCTGTTCATGTGGATGCCGGCCGCCTGGTAGTCGGTTGCCGAGGTACGGGTCATCATGTTCAGCGCGGCCTTCGCCATGTTCGTGTGCGGGTGGCGCGTGGTCTTGAACTTGCGGTAGAACTGGCCCTCGACGGCCGACACGTTGACGATGTGCTTGTCGCGGTTCGGGGTGCGCAGCATCAGCGGCTTCAGGTGGCCGTTCAGCACGAACGGCGCCACGGCGTTGACGAGCTGCGTCTCGAGCAGCTCGACCGATGACACCTCCGCCAGCAGCAGCCGCCACGAGTTGCGGTCGCGCAGGTCGACCTGCTGCAGGTCCTGGTCGAGCCGGCCCTCGGGAAACAGCTCGCCGGAGACGGTCAGATCCTCCGCTGCCAGCGGCACCTGCGACAGCTCGGCAGGGTGCGTCACGCCGAGCAGTGAGGGCGCGCTGCGGTCGGCCAGCGCGAGGCCGTCGGGCTGCAGCAGGTCGTACCGGCGCAGGCCCTCGTAGGCGCCCAGCAGCTGCTGCGCCTCCGTCGGCAGCGAGTGCAGCGACGCGGTCTCCCGCTCCAGCATGTGCCGGTAGAAGCCGGGCGGGCGACGCACCGTCTGGCACGCGTTGTTGACGATGTAGTCGAGCCGGTCGCGCGTCTCGAGCAGGTGCTGGCAGAACGCCTCGACGCTCGGGGTGTGCCGCAGGTCGAGGCCGAAGATCTCGAGCCGGTCGCCCCACTCGGCGAAGTCGGGCTCCTGCGCGTAGCGGGCGGCGGAGTCGCGGGGGAAGCGCGTCGTCACGATCAGCTGCGCGCCGGCCCGCAGCAGCTTGATGCCCGCCTGGTACCCGATCTTCACGCGTCCGCCGGTCAGCAGCGCGACCCGGCCGGTGAGGTCGGCCGTCTCGGTGCGCTTGGCGTAGTTGAAGTCGCCGCACGGTTGGCAGAGCTGGTCGTAGAACGCGTGCACCTCGCCGTACGGCTTCTTGCAGACGTAGCACGTCCGCGGCTCGACGAGCTCGCGGAACTCCCCGTCGCCGTCGACGTCGGTCTGTCCGAACGCGGCAGGGGCGAGCGCGTTCGGCGTCGTGAACACGGGGCGCTCCCGCTGCACGCGAATGCCGGTCGAGGCGCGCGCCGCCTCGTCGCGCTCGCGCTTCGCAGCCTTCTCGCGCTTGCGGATCGCCTTCGCCCAGTCGCGTCGCTGGTCGATGTCGGGGTTGAACACGTCGCCGGCGGCGGACACGAGGCGGGCCCGCTCTGCGGTCGAAAGCGGCCCGAGCAGGGTGCGGTCGCGGACGATCGCCTCGAGCGTCTCCGTCAGCTCGCGCAGGCGGTCGGCCGCGTCTCCGTTCTCGCCGATCGCCATGCCGTGAGGGTACCAACGGGCGGGCCGGCGCCATCCGTCAGGGAACGCGCGCGACGGCCTCGATCTCGAACAGGAACTCCTCCCGCACGAGGTCGCAGACGACCGTCGAGCGAGCGGGAGGGTCGACGCCGAAGTACGTCCGGTAGACGGGGTCGAGAGCGGCGAAGTCCGCACGGGCGGTGACGAAGCAGAGCGTCTTCACGACGTGCTCGAGGTCGCTCCCGGCTGCCTGCAGCGTCGCCTGCACGTTGCGGATCGCCCGATGCACCTGGGCCTCGAAGCCGCCCTCGGCAACCTGGCCGGTGGCCGGATCGACGCCCACGCAGCCGGCCGTGAACACGAGGTCGCCCGAGCGGATGCCCTGCGCGTAGTGCGCGCCGGGAGCGGCGGCGCCGGGCGCGTGGATCACCGTCCTCTGGATGGTCACGGGTCCTCCGATCCGCTGGAATCGAGCCATCTTATAAGTTATGCTCGCTGCCGATGGGTGCTGCCCCTCTGCCGCCGCCGGCGCCAGCCAGGCGGAAGCTCCGGCCCTCGACGCTGCCGGACGAGGTGCTGCGCGAGCTTCGGCGGGCGCTGATCCGCGGCGAGCTGCAACCCGGCGACCGCATCCGCGCCGACCTCGTCGCCGAGGAGCTCGGTGTCAGCGTGATCCCGGTCCGCGAGGCGCTCCGCGTGCTGCTGGCCGAGTCGCGCGTCGAGCTCGAGCCGCACCGCGGCTACCGCGTGACCGTCCTGTCGCCGGACCAGATCCGCGAGATCTTCCTGATCTGCAGCCTCCTGGAGGGCGAGGCGCTGCGGCGCGGCGTGCCGGCGATGGATGCGGCCTCCGACGCCCGCATGCTGGCGCTGCTGGCGCAGCTCGAGGCGGCGCCGAGCGTCGCGAGCGCGACCGACGAGACGCTCTGGCCGCTGGTCGCCGTGCATCAGGACTTCCACTTCGTGCCGATGGACGGCGCGGGGCTCCCGCGGCTCCTGTCCGAGCTGCGCCGCCTGTGGGACCACACCGACCACTACCGCACGCTCTACCTGTTCACCGACGAGTCGGCGTACGCGCCGATGAACGCCGAGCACCGTGCGATCTGCGAGGCCTGCCTGGCACGCGACGTCGAGGCCGCCGTGCGGCTCAACGACGGGCATCGGGACGACGTCCTGGAGCGGATCGGCGTGACATGAGCGAGCGCGGCGCCACCATCGCGGTGCTCGGAACGGGAACGATGGCGCCCGGCATCGCGGTGGCCTTCGCCGCCGCCGGGCACCCGGTGGTCCTGTGGGGACGGTCCGCCGCGCGCGTCGCAGCGGCGCTCGCGACGGCCGGCGCGATGGCGGGCCTGCTGGCCGACGAGGGCCTCGCCGAGCCTGCCGACGGGGTGGTCGCCCGGATCGCGGGCGCCACGGCGCTCGTCGCACTCTCCGGAGCCGGCGTCGTGGTCGAGGCGGTCAGCGAGGACCTGGCGGCGAAGCGCGAGGTGCTGACGGCGGTCGAGGCGGTGGTCTCGCCGGCCACGTTGCTGGCCACCAGCACCTCGGGGCTCCGGGTGACGGACATCGGTGCCGGGCTGCTGCACCGCGACCGGCTGGTCGCCCTGCACTTCTGGAACCCGGCGCATCTGATGCCGATCGTCGAGGTCGCCGGCGGCGAGCACGCGGCCGCCGATCGCGTCGCCGAGGCAGCCGAGCTGGTCCGCGCGATCGGCAAGGTGCCTGTCGTGCTCCACCACGAGGTGCTCGGCTTCCTCGGCACCCGCATGCAGCAGGCGGTGGTGCGCGAGGCGATCGCGCTGCTCGCCGCCGGCGTCGCGTCCGCCGCCGACATCGACCTGGCGGTGCGCACGAGCTTCGGGATCCGCTTCCCGGCGACCGGCCCGCTGGAGTCGGCCGACCTCACCGGGCTGGACGTGATCGCCGCCATCCACACCTACCTGCTGCCCGACCTCGACCGGTCGACGGCACCGCAGCCGGCGCTCGCCGGCCGCGTCGCGCGCGGCGAGCTGGGCGCCAAGTCCGGCCGGGGGTTCTACGACTGGCCGGCGGAACGGGTGGCCGAGGTCGTCGGCCGGCGCGATCGCGAGCTCGTCCGGCGCGTGCGCCTGGCGGCCACCGAGGGTCACAGAGGAGAGGTTGCGCGATGAAGCCATCTCGGTTCGCCTACCACGATCCGGCCACCGTCGACGAGTGCATCGCGCTGCTGGGTGAGCACGGCGACGAGGCGAAGCCGCTGGCCGGCGGCCAGAGCCTCGTACCACTGATGAACCTCCGCCTGTCGGCGCCCGCGGTGCTGGTCGACCTGAACGGGGTGGCCGAGTTGGCCTACGTCGTCGACGAGGGCGAGACCCTCGCGATCGGCGCCATGACGCGGCATCGCACCGTCGCCGGGTGCGACCAGATCCGCGACGCGAACCCGCTGCTCTCACACGCGGCGTCGCTGATCGGCTATCCGGCGATCCGCGTGCGCGGCACGATCGGCGGCAGCCTCGCGCATGCCGATTTCGTCTCGGAGCTGCCCTGCGTCGCCGTGACGCTCGCTGCGGACTTCGTGATCGCCGGCCCGGACGGCCGTCGCACGCTGCCGGCGGCGGAGTTCTTCGTCGGCTACTTCACGACCGCCATCGAGCCCGGCGAGCTGCTCGTCGAGGTGCGGTTCCCGCATGTCGGCGGCGACACCGGCTGGGGCTTCCACGAGCTCGTACGGAAATCGGGCGACTACGCCGTCGTCGCCGTGGCGGCCACCGTGACGGTGCGGGAAGGCACCGTCGAGTCGGCCAGGATCGGCGTCGCCGGGATCGCCGACCGTCCGGTCCGCGCGGCTGCGGCAGAGGCCCTGCTGCACGGCCGGCCCGCAACGGCTGCGACCGTGGCAGCGGCCGCGGAGGCGGTCGCCGCCGAGGCGGCGAACGGCGTCGCCCGCGACCTGCGGTTCGCGAGCCATGTCGCCGGCGTCCTGGCCGGGCGTGCGCTCGGCGACGCGCTCGACCGGGCGGGAGCGCGGGCATGACGCGGCGATCGATCACCCTCCAGATCAACGGCCTGCAGCGCACGGGAGAGGCCGAGCCGCGGCGTCTCCTGTCCGACTTCATCCGGGAGGACCTCGGACTGACGGGCACGCATGTCGGTTGCGAGCAGGGCGTCTGCGGCGCCTGCACCGTGCTGCTCGACGGCGAGCCGGTGCGCTCATGCCTGCTGTTCGCCGTGCAGGCCGACGGCACGCGCATCGAGACGATCGAGTCGCTCGGCGCCGACGTCGAGACGCTCCATCCGGTGCAGGTCGCCTTCTGGGAGAAGCACGGTCTCCAGTGCGGGTTCTGCACGCCCGGCATGGTGCTGACGGCCAAGGCGTTCCTCGAGCACAACCCGTCGCCGACCGCGGAGGAGGTGCGCGTCGCCCTCGCCGGCAACATCTGCCGTTGCACGGGCTACGTGTTCATCGTCGAGTCGGTGCTCCACGCGGCGGAGCTGATGGCCGGAGCCGTCGATGTCTGACACCGTCGGCGCCGTCCAGCCGAAGTTCTTCGGCGCCCGGGTGAAGCGCATCGAGGACCCGCGGCTGCTCACCGGCCGCGGCCGCTACGTCGATGACATCGTGCGACCCGGCATGCTCCACGTGGCCTTCGTCCGGAGCGCCTTCGCCCATGCCACGCTGGACGCCGTCGACACCGCGGCGGCGCTCGCCCTGGACGGCGTGCACGCCGTCGTCACGGGCGCCGACATCGTCGGCCTGGCGCGGCCGATCACGTGCAACTCGATGTACCCGTCGTGGCAGCCCACCGCCCACCCGGCGCTGTCGGTCGACCGCGTCCGATTCGTCGGCGAGGCGATGGTGGCCGTCGTCGCCGACGACCGCTACATCGCCGAGGACGCCGTCGACCTGGTCGCGGTCGAGTACACGCCGCTCGAGGTGCTGCACTCGGTCGCCGCCGCCATCCGCCCGGGCGCGATCCGCCTGCACGACGGCTGGGAGGACAACTTCTTCGTCAAGCGCCACCTCAAGGTCGGGGAGCCCGACCGGGTGTTCGACGAGGCGCACGGCGTGCTCGATCTCGACCTGATCACGCACCGCAGCTCCGGCATCCCGCTCGAGAACTGCGGCTGCATCGCGGAGTACGACGCCACCGACGACCAGCTCACGCTGTGGACCTCGACGCAGATCCCGCACCTCGTGCGCACCGGCCTGGCCGACGCGCTGCAGATGCCCGAGAACCGGATCCGCGTCGTTGCGCCCGACGTCGGCGGCGGCTTCGGCATCAAGGGCCACCTGTTCCCGGAGGAGATCGCCTGCTGCGTGCTGGCGAAGCTGACGCGCCGCCCGGTGAAGTGGATCGAGGACCGTCGCGAGCACCTGCTGGCATCGATCCACGCGCGCGAGCACGACCACAAGCTGCAGGTGGCGTACGAGGCCGACGGCACGGTCACGGGCCTGCGCGCCCGCATCTACGTCGACTGCGGCGCCTACTCCGTGTACCCGTGGACGTCGACGATGGACACCGGGATGGCGCTCGGGATCCTGCCCGGCCCGTACCGGATCCGCCACTACGAGTGCGAGGCCTACAGCGTCACCACGAACAAGTGCCCGCTCGGGCCGTACCGCGGTGTGTCACGCCCGCAGGCCTGCTTCTCGATCGAGCGCGCCATGGACGCCGTCGCGACGGCGCTCGGCATGGATCCGCTCGACGTCCGGCGCCGCAACGTGATCCAGCCGGACGAGTACCCGTACGAGTCGATCACGGGACTGCTGTACGACAGCGGCAGCACCGCCGAGGCGCTCGAGAAGATCCTCGAGGTGTCGGATGCGGCCGGCCTGCGGCGCCGGCAGGTGGAGGCCCGCGCCGAGGGCCGCCTGCTCGGGATCGGCTTCGCGCACTACACCGAGCAGACGGCGCACACCACGACCGAGTTCCTGAAGCGCGGCGTGCCGATCATCTTCGGGTACGACTCGGCGACGCTGCGGATGGATCCGTCGGGGCAGGTGCTCGTGCAGGTGTCGAGCCACAACCACGGCCAGGGCCACGAGACCACGTTCGCGCAGCTGGTGGCCGACGAGCTGGGCCTGACCATGGACGACGTCCGCGTGCAGTGCGGCGACACGTCGGCCACGCCGTACGGGCACGGCACGTTCGCCAGCCGCAGCGCCGTGCTGGCGGGCGGTGCGAGCATCCGCGCGGCCCGCAAGGTGCGGGAGCTGCTGGTGCGGTTCGCGGCCGAGGAGCTCGAGGCGAACGTCGCTGACCTCGAGGTCGGTGACGGTCGCATCAGCGTCGCCGGGTCGCCCGAGCGGGGCGTCGCGATCGCCGATCTCGCCCGCTGGGCGTACCACCGGCCGGAGCGTCTGCCGGAGGGCATGGAGCCGCTGCTCGAGGCGGTGGCCACCTACGACGCGGCGCCCGGCACGGGCACGTTCGCCAACGCGGCGCAGATGGCGCTCGTCGAGGTCGACGCCGAGACCGGATCGGTGCGCGTGCTCGGCTACTGGGTGGTCGAGGACTGCGGGAAGATGATCAACCCGCTGGTGGTCGACGGGCAGGTGCACGGCGGCGTGGCGCAGGGCATCGGCGGTGCGCTGCTCGAGGAGTTCGTCTACGACGAGGACGGACAGCTGCGGACGACCACGTTCATGGACTACCTCCTGCCGGGGGCGACGGATATCCCGCCGATCACCGTCGTGCACCTCGAGACGCCCTCCCCGTTCACGATCAAGGGCATCAAGGGCATGGGCGAAGGCGGCTCGATCGGGCCGGGGCCGGCGATCGCCGCGGCCGTCGAAGACGCCCTCCGGCCGATCGGCAGGGTGTTCGTCAACGAGCTGCCGCTGACGCCGGAACGGGTGCGGCGGTTCGTCGAGATCGCGCAATCGGAGGGCCCCCGCAAATGACCAGGAGGAAGCTGTGAAGTTCGGCGTCTGGATCCCCTCGTACTGCTACCCGGAGATGGACTACGCGCGCGTCCAGCGCGAGGTGGGCGACTTCTCGCGGAAGGCGAACGACTACGGGATCGACCTGTGGGTGATCGACCACCTGCTCCATGCGCACGGCCTGTACGGGATGACGTGGATGGAGCCGATGTCGGTGCTCACGTGGGCCGGTGCGCTGGCCCCCGACGTCAAGCTCGGCACCGGCATCCTGGTACTGCCGCTGCGCAACCCGGTGCTGCTCGCGAAGGAGATCGCGACGCTCGACTTCCTGTCGGGCGGCCGCTTCCTGTTCGGCGTCGGCCCGGGCTGGTACCCGGCCGAGTTCTCGTCCACCGGCACGAACGTGAAGGAGCGCGGGGGCCGCACCGACGAGATCCTCGAGGCGGTGCGCCTGCTGCTGACCGAGGACGACGTCACGTACGAGGGCCGGTACTACCAGTTCGAGAACGTCACCATCGAGCCGCGCCCGCCGAAGATGCCCGAGGTGTGGGTGGCCGGCGGCGCGCGCGTGCCGGATCCCGAGTTCAGCGACGTCCCGATGCTCGCGCCGACCGTGCTGCAGCGAATCCTGAAGGCCGACGCGTGGATCTCGCGGTGCTCGGGCAACCAGGAGTGGGTGAAGCGCGACTGGGAGGAGATCAAGGCCGCGCTGCGCGCACAGGGCCGCCGCGACGACGAGATCCTGTTCGCGCACACGAACTTCACGTACCTCGTCGAGACGTCGGATCGCGAGAAGGCGCTGGCTGCCCAGAAGCCGATGTTCGACGCCGTGATGGGCACGCACCGGACGTTCCAGCACCTGCAGGAGTCGTACTTGCTGGGCTCCATCGACGACATCATCGGGCGACTGAAGGATCTCGAGTCGGCCGGACTCCAGTACGTGGTGCTCGGGCCGACCAGCGACGATCTCGGCCAGCTCGACCTGATCGCCAAGCACCTGATGCCCGCGTTCAGCTGAGACGAGGAGCGAGGATGACAACGCCGCACGAGCCCGACCCGTACGACATCGCGTTCGAGCAGCTGATCCCGGCGCGTGGCCACGCGGCCTTCGTGATCCGTGCCGGCCAGGTGCTGCGCATCATCGACGTCGCCGGGCAGCAGGTCGCCGACCTGATCTGCTTCCGGCTCGACGACCACGGCGACAAGCTGTCGGTGCACAACACCCTGCTGCTCAACCAGACGATCTACATCACGACCGGCCACACCCTGCAGTCGACGGAGTGCACGACGATGATGACGATCGTCGCCGACACGGTGGGCGTGCACGACCTGATCGCGGGCTCGTGCAGCGAGCACACGAACGCCGTCCGCTACGGCGTGCGCGGCACGCCCAGCTGCCGCCGCAATTTCGAGCTGGCGCTGGAGCCCTACGGCATCCCGATGCGTGAGATCCCGTACTCGTTCAACATCTTCATGAACGTCCCGGTGACGAACGAGAAGACGGCGATCATCGAGCCCGTGTCCGGCCCCGGCGACCTGATCGACCTGCGTGCCGAGGTCGATCTGCTGGTGGCGATCTCGAACTGCCCGCAGCAGCGGAACCCGTGCAACGCGTTCGATCCGACCGAGCTGAAGATGCTCGTCTACGAGCCGGCGAGGGCCCCGCGCCCATCCCCGCCGGCGGAGCGGCCGGCTACGGCGAGCCGCTAACCGAGGCCGGCGGCCGGGCGCGTACCAGCAGCACGGTCTGCAGCGTCATCACGATCTCGTCGCGCTGGTTCAGGATCTCGAGCGCGCACGACACCAGCCCGCGGTCCGGCTTCGACCGCGACCGCCGCGTCGACAGGATCTCGAACCGCACCGCGAGCGCGTCGCCTGGCCGCACCGGCTTCGCCCAGCGCAGCTCGTCGCAGCCGGGCGAGCCGAGGCTCGAGGCCGGCGAGATCACGTGGTCGACGAGCATCCGCATGGTCACCGCAACCGTCTGCCAGCCCGATGCGATCAGGCCGCCGTAGATACTGTCGGCGGCGGCCCCGGGGTCGATGTGGAAGGGCTGCGGGTCGTACTGGCGCGCGAACGCGATGATTGCCGCCGCGTCGAGCTCGACCCGGCCGTACGTGTAGATCTCACCGGGAACGTAGTCCTCGAGGAACCGATCGTCGATCGGGGCCGCGAAGTCGGCGTCGGTGAGCGGCTCCGTCACGAGTAGGAGGCCAGGTCCGCGTCGGCCTGTTCACGATCGCGCCGCTGCTCGACGAGATCGAGCCAGCCGCTGATCAGGATGCGCGCGTACTCCTGCATCTCGTCGGCGTTCGCGCGGAAGTCGGTCATCACGCGGTCGAGGCCGCCCGGACCGAGCGCCAGGTCGGCGGCGTTCTCGTAGGCCGGCACGGACTTCCACTCGGTGCCGAGCTTCTCGTCGACCTCGAGGTGGAACTGCACGCCGTAGGCCACATCGCCCCAGCGGAACGCCTGGTTCGCGTAGGCGGGCGACGACAGCAGCCGCACGGCGCCGTCCGGCAGGTCGAAGGTGCCGCTGTGCCACTGCAGCGCCGGCATCGTGTCGGGCAGGTGGGCGAACAGGGGATCGGCGCGACCGTCGGCTGTGAGCGTGACCTCGAGCACGCCCACCTCGGGCACCGGGCCCGGATACACGTGGGCGCCGAGCGCATCGGCCAGCAGCTGGACGCCGAGGCACGCGCCGAAGTACGGCAGGCCGCTGATGACGGCGTCGTGGATCACGGTCTTCTCGTCACGCAGCCACGGGTGTTCGGCCTCGTCGTAGGTGCCCATCGGGCCGCCCATCGCGACGATGCCGTCGAACGCGTCCCAGCCGGGCATCGGCTCGCCCTCGTCCAGCTCGACGCGGAAGATCTCGCAGCCGCGCTCGTTCATGACGTCCTCGTAAACGGCGGGCGGCTCACAGGCGATGTGCTGGAGAACCAGGATGCGCATCGGTCGGCTCCTCGGTGGTGGGATCAGTGTCCTGAGGCGGGTATTCGTTGGCAGCTCGGTGGTGCGGACAAGGCTGGCAAGGAGCCGGCCCGAGAGGAAGGCGGGACGCCTTTCCGAGGGTCTGCGACGCAGCCCTCCGGGTCCCCCGGAGGGGAACCAGGCGCCGCTCCGCGGCGCTGAGAGGCCCGCGAATTCCTGACTCGGGACACTAGACGGAGAGCGACGCGCGCGCGAGCACGCCTCCGTCGACGACGAGCTCCGAGCCCGTCATGTACGCGGACTCGTCGGACAACAGCCACATCGCCGCCTGCGCCTGCTCGAGCGGGACCGCGACGCGGCCCATCGGCACGTCGCCGTCGACGGTCTCGCGCATGGCGGCGAGGTCCTCGGGCGCGACCGGCGCCCACATCAGCGGGGTCTCCGTCGCGCCCGGCGCGAGCGCGTTGACGCGGATGCCGCGGTCCGCGTACTCGACCGCGAGGCTCCGGACGAGCGATGCGACGCCGCCCTTCGACGCGCAGTAGGCGGCCGTTCCGCCGGGCGTCGCGACGCTGGCCAGCACGGAGGAGATGCACACGATCGCGCCCGGCTGGCCGGCGGCGAGCAGGTGGCCGATGACGGCGCGGGCGGTCAAGAACGTGCCGCGCAGGTTCGTGCCGATGACCCGGTCCCACGTCTCGACGTCGAGCTCGTGGCTCGGGCCGCCGCGATCGATGCCGGCACAGCAGACGGCGCCCCGCGGCACGCCGGCCTCGGCGACGCCGCGGTCGATGGCGGCTGCGAGCGCCGGCGCGTCGGTGACATCGACGGGGATCTCGACGACCGCGACGCCCGCGGCCCGCGCCTCCTCGGCGGTCGCCCGGATGCCACCGGGGTCGCGGTCGAGCAGGATCAGCGCGTGGCCACGGCGTGCCGCCAGGCCTGCCGTCGCGGCGCCGATGCCGGACCCGGCGCCGGTGATCAGGATCGTGTTCGCGCTAGCCATGCGGGCCCCTCGTCGCGGTCGAGCTCAGTCGCGCAAGCATAGCCACGCGTCACGGAGCGACCGGTGCGGGCAGCGCCGCGCCGGCGTACCGCATGCCCGCGATCTCGTCGACGGCCATGATCACCGGCCCGTGCACGATCAGGCCGGCGGGCGCCCGCTCCTTCAGCACGCCGGGCAGGAACTCGTACGCCAGCCACTCCCGGCCCGGCGCCACCGTGGCCCGCGCCCGCAGGTGGACGAGGTCGCCGTCGAGCGTGTTGCAGCTCTCGATCCACGGCTGGCGGATGAACTGCGTCGGCCCGGCCGGCATCACGCGGGCGATGTCGGTGAGGACGCGGCGGCCCTCGGCCTCGTCTCGCACGAAGATCTCGATGCTCACCTCGCGGGTGCCTCGGGGGAGCACGCGCGCGCCGTAGATGTTGCCGTTGTGGACGCGGATCACCTCGCCGGTGACGGAGCGCAGACGCGTCGACCGCAGCGAGATCTCCTCGACCACGCCGGCCAGGTTCCAGGGCTCGACGATGATCGAGTCGCCGACCGCGAACCAGCCCTCGAACTGCATGAAGAAGCCTGTCAGGAGGTCGATCAGGAACCGTTGCAGCGCGAACCCGACGAGCAGCACGAACAGCGACGCGCCAGCGAAGGCGCTGCGACCGCCGAAGCCGGCGAACTCCGCGACCGTGAACAGGATCGCGAGCACGTAGGCGGCGTACCGGACGCTGGTCTGGACGAGCGACACGATGGTCGCGCGCCGCTTGAGGCCCATGATGACGCCGCTGGTGGCCTCCTCCGCATCGAAGTGCCGCGACTGGTAGCGACTGACCAGCCACTCTGCGAGACGCTGCGACGCGCGGGAGACGATCCACGCCGCCAGGAAAGCGACCACAACGAACACGAGCTTGCGCCAGGGATCGGGGATGTCGTGGAGGGCGAGCTCGTCCATGCGGCAGTTCCGATAGTACGCCGCTACGTATCGAAGACGATCACCGAGCGCGTCGCGCGGCCCGTCTGGAGCTCGGCGAACGCCTCGTTGATCTCTCCGAGCGAGATGCGCCGCGCGATCAGCGGATCGAGGTCCAGCCGGCCGGCCGCATACCAGCCGAGCAGCCGCGGGAAGTCGAGCGGTGGCCGTGCGGAGCCGTAGTTCGAGCCGGTCAGGGTCTTCTCACGGTCGGACATCTCGTACGGGTCGATGCTGATCCGCACGCCGTCCGGCACCTGGCCGACGATCGTCATCTTGCCGCCGGCGTCGAGCGACTCGTAGGCCGCCTCGATGGTGTCGCCGCGACCGATGGCCTCGAACGCGTACCGCACGCCGCGGCCCTCGGTCCGCTCGCGCACCACCTCCGGGATGCTGACGCCGGTGGCGTTGAAGGTGTGCGTCGCGCCGAGCCGTCGCGCCAGCTCCAGCTTGGAGTCGACCACGTCGACGGCGATGATCTGGCTGGCCGCCGCCAGCACCGCGCCCAGGATCACCGAGAGGCCGACGCCACCGCAGCCGACCACGAGGACGGTCGATCCCGGCTCGACCGCGGCGGTGTTGAGCACCGAGCCGACGCCCGTCGTGACCGCGCAGCCGACCAGGGCTGCGACGTCGCGCGGCAGGTCGCGGTCGCTCCGGATGGCACCGGTCTCGGGCACGACGGTCTGCTCGCCGAACGTGCCGAGTCCGCCCATGGCCGCGACCGCCTCGTCGCCGCGCCACAGCCGCGGTCGGCCGTCGCCCAGGAGGTTGTTCGTGCGGGCGGCCAGCTCGCACAGCACGTAGCGACCGCGCAGGCACTGGGCGCACGCACCGCAGTACGGTGTCCACGACAGCACGACGTGATCGCCGACGGCGAGCGTCGTGACGCCCGGCCCGATCTCCTCGACGATCCCCGAGCCCTCGTGGCCGAGCACCTGCGGAAAGCGGCGCGCCCACTCGCCCTTCACGACGTGGAGGTCGCTGTGGCAGACACCCGCGGCCGCCATCCGCACGCGCACCTGGCCCTCGCCGGGATCGACGAGCCGCAGGCGCTCGAGCTCGAGCGCCCGTCCAGGCCCGTTCCAGACGGCTGCGGTGATCGTCGGCATACCTCTCCCCGGTCGCGTCCGGGGAGCATACGGTCAGACGGGCAGGCGGATTCCCCGATCGGTACCGGCCGCGGCCTGCAGCACGGCGTTCGCGAAGGCCGCGTCGAGGGCCCCCACGCCGAGATTGCAGCACACCACCCGCGAGGCGGTGTTCGGCGTGTCGATCTCCTGCCCGGCGGTGCGCTCCGGCACGCCCCAGCCGCCGAACTGGCCCTGCCCCTGGTAGTAGCGGTACTGGCCGATGTCGTCCGCCAGGAACAGGTCGGCGGCCTCGGACACGTCGGGCAGGAAGCTCGCGTTGAAGTCGGCCGGCAGCGCGAGGAACCGGTCGCCCAGCCACGACCTTTGCAGCGTCGGCGCGGGCGGCTGGACGATCGGCGCCAGCGTCACGACGACGTCGGCGCCGGCCACCGCCCGCTCGATGCTCGGGTATCCCGTCACCGGCACCGGCATCGACGCGACGCGGTCCGGATCGGGGTCGTAGACGCGCAGCTCGGCGGCCGGGTGCAGCGAGGAGATCATCTCGCAGTGGTAGCGGCCCTGCTCGCCGCAGCCGATGATCGCCGCCCGGGTCCAGCCGGTGGGCGCCCACTGCCGGATACACGCGCCACTGGCCGCCGCGGTCCGTGCCGCCGTGATCTCGGCCGCGTCCATGATCGCGGCGGGCATGCCGGTCGCGGCGTCGTTCACGATCATCAGGCCGTTGATGTACGGCAGCCCGAGCGCCTGGTTGCTCGGATAGCCCGAGACCCACTTGATCGCCGCGACGTCGGTGTCCTCCAGGTAGGCCGGCATCGCGTGGATGAAGGCGTCCTGGCGCGGGTGGATGCCGGGTTTCGGCGGCAGCTCGACGCGACCCGCGGCCATCGACCGGTAGGTGGCGGCGACGAGATCGATCTGCGCTTCCCAGCCGGGAAGCAGGCGGCGGACCTCGCCGCGCGTGAGGTACAGGATCGGTTCCAAGGCCGACCCATTCTACGAACTCACACGGGGCTCTCGGCTTGCGTTCACGTGGCGCTTCCACCGCGGCGGTTCTCTGCCTGCAGCACGGTGTCACACCCCGACCTCGGCGTCAGCTTGACCGCAACCGGTCAGATCGCTGCCGTCGAGCCGGGGTCGCCGGCCGCTGCAGCCGGGCTCCGGCAGGGTGACGTCGTGACGAAGATCGACTCCACGACCGTCACCGGTGCCACCGGTCTGAGCGCCGCGATCGCGGATCACGCAGTCGGAGACAAGGTGGTCGTGACGGTGAACCGCGGAGGGGAGAGCTCGCGGTTCACCGTCACGCTGGCCGCTCGCGCGGCGTAGGGGTCGACCCTAGGCTGCGACGAGCGTGGGGATGCAGGTCGGGTCGACGTAGAGGTAGGGGTGGCGGAAGGCATCGAGCGCACGGTGTGCCGGAACCGGCGCGGTGCGAACGGTGCCTTCCTCGTCGGCGAGCTCGATCTCGACGGCATCGGTCTCGGAATGCCAGACGAGGGTGACGCGCTCGCCGTGCGTGTTGAGTCTGCTGTCGAGTTCGCGCTTCATGCCGCACATGTTCGCGCGCCGGTGATCCTCCCGGATTTCGGCCGGCAGGTGTCCTGAGGTGTGGTCAACCGTACCTGTGCGTCAGGACGGCTCCCACGCCACCGCGCGCACCGGGCAGCCGCTGCCACCGGGGATCGGCAGCGGCAGCGCCGAGAACATCACGCGCTTGCCCTTCAGGGCCGCCAGTCCGGTCAGCCCCTCGATGATGTAGACGTCGTTCGAGAGCAGGATCTGGTGCGTCGGCCAGGTCGGCTGCGGCGTGGCGGCGTCGTAGTAGTTCTGTACGAGGTAGCCGTCGTAGACGTGCTCGATGCCCCAGGTCTCGCAGCCCACGCTCTTCACGCCGCGGTCGACCAGCCACTGCGCGCCGGCGGGCGACACCCACGTCTGCTCCTCGATGTACGCGTCGATGGTGGCGGGGGGATCGAGGCTGTGGATCAGCACGATGTCGCCCTCGCGGACGTCGGCGGCGATCTCCTCGAAGTGCTCCGGCCCGAGCGCCTTCAGCGTGTGGGCCGACGCGTCGACCACGAGCGCCTCGCCGAAGAAGCGCGTGAAGTCGACGCCGTCGATGCCCGGCGCGTCGCGCACGGTATGGATTGGGGCGTCGACGTGCGTGCCGTAGTGGTCCTGGAGATGCAGGTGGAAGATCGCCCCGTTCTCGGTCTCCCAGCTGCGCAGCGGGTCCTTGCCGATGATGGCGTAGCGCTCGTCGCCGTCGGCGAGCTTGCCGGCCAGCGCGATGATGGTCTCGCGCGTCATCGGCCTGGTCAGATCGTGCAGACGGTAGCCAGCCACGACGGCCTCCCTTTCGGCCCGCCGGCACCGCGCCGCACGCGACCGTCCGGAATGCTGGCACGCGTGGCGACGGCGCGCCAGCGACGAGATCACGCCTGTGTGCCGTGCCGCCTCAGGTCGCGCTGCGGGCGGTCACGTCGCCGCCAGGAGACCGTCGACCGCGTCGCGCGCGGTGGCGAGCCGTACCTCGCGCGGACCCTCGAGCAGCAGCCACGGCCGGCCGCTCGCCTTCGCGTGCGCCACGTACTGCTCGTGCATCCAGCGGCGCTTGACCTCGAACTCGCGGATCCCGTCTCCCCGCCACGGCACGTCGAGACCGCACACGACGAACAGGTCGTACCCCCGCGCGACCAGGTCGTCGAACCCCGTCGCGGGCGCATCGAGGTACACCTCGTGGAAGACGGCCGTCGTGAACGCGTCGGTGTCGCAGAACAGCACGCGGTGCGCGTAGCCGGCGAGGAAGTCCTCGTACCAGCAGTGGATCCGCGCGATGTGCGCGAACTCCGCGCTCCTCCACGGCGCGTCGTGGTCGCGGCCGACCTCGGTGTAGGGCCGGCCGTACTCGGGGTTCATCAGCGTGTCGAACGCCGCGGCCAGCTCGCCGGCCAGCGTGGTCTTGCCCGTCGACTCCGCACCGAGCAGACAGACGCGCTTCACCGGCGAAACCATGGCGGCGAAGCGTACCGGGGCCGGCGCCGGTCCTTGACCCGTAAACCGTATAAGGTCTAATCTCTGGCCCATGGGTGAGGTGGATTTCGGATTTCTCGCGGTCCCGGCAGGCGCTCCAGGCGTGCCGGACGCCGACCTGTATGCGGGCCTGCTGGACGGCTGCGGCTTCCACCGCGCCCTCGGCTATCGGACGGCGTGGCTGATCGAGCACCACTTCAGCGACTACTACCCGTGCCCGAGCCCGGTCGTCTCGATGGCGCACATCGCCGCCGCCTATCCCGACCTCGCGCTTGGGACGTGCGTGCTCGTCGCACCCTGGCACGACCCGCTGCGCCTCGCCGGCGAGCTCGCGATGCTCACGAACATGACCGAGCAGAAGCTGTACATCGGGCTCGGCCGCGGCACCGCCAAGTACGAGTACGACGCGTTCGGCATCGACATGACCGAGGCGCGCGACCGCTTCCGCGAGACGTGGGAGGTGCTCGACCGCGCGATGACGGGCGAGCCGTTCACGTACGACGGCACGCACCTGCACGTCGACCTGCCGGTGCGGATCCGGCCGACACCGGTGCGGGAGCGAATCGACTTCTTCGGTGCGATCGGGTCGGCCTCGTCGACGGCGGTGATGGCGGAGCTCGGCCTCGCCCCGATGTGCACGAGCTTCGGAGTGCAGACCGTCGAGCTACTGCCGGCGTGGGAGAAGCGCGCGGCCGAGGTCGGCACGCTGCACGACGTCGCGGCGCTGCGGCCGCTGCTCGTCAACACCGTCATCGCCGACAGCGACGAGGAGGCAATCGCCGAGGCTCAGGTCTACATGACGCGCTACATGCAGGCCCAGATCGACCACTACGGCGCCTTCCACGTCGACATGTCGAACGTGAAGGGCTACGAGGGCTGGGCCGCGACGTTCGAGCGCTGGAAGGCGCTGACGGATCCGGAAGCCATCATCCCGTGGACGGAGGGCCAGCTGATCGGCTCGCCCGACACGGTCGCGCAACGTGTGCAGCAGTTCGTCGACGCGGGGTTCAACCACATCATTCCGCAGACCGTCACACCGGGAACGCCCCGCGACGTCCAGCATCGCTGGTCGGAGCGTTTCGCCCGCGAGGTCGCGCCGCGGTTCTCGTCCGCCTTCAGCATCGCCTAGCCCGTCCAGAGGGAGCACCACACCATGGTCTTTTCGAAGAGCGCCTACGACGAGCGCGCGGCGCGTGCGAAGACGATCGCGGCTCAGCTTGCTGCGGAGGACGTGCGGTTCATCGAGATGCAGTTCCCGGACATGAACGGGATGATGCGCGGGAAGTACGTGCCGCTCGCGAAGGGACTGTCGGCCGGCGGCACCGGTGTGTCGTGCCTGTTGTACTCGGCGCGCGGCGGCGACAACCTCACGATCGACTTCTGGGCCGACTTCGACAACGGGTTCCCGAAGGTCGTCGGCGTCCCCGACTACGACACCGTGACGCGCTGTCCGTGGCGTCCCGACACCGCCGCGGTGCTGTGCGACTTCTACATGGAGGACGGCACGCCCTGCCCCATGGACGCGCGCCAGATCCTGAAGGGCGTGATGGACGAGTACGCCGCGATCGGCCTCGAACCGCGCGCCTCGATCGAGTGGGAGTTCTACCTGTACGAGGTCGACGACGACCTGATGCGCGCGAAGCGGTTCAGCGAGCTGAAGTCGTTCGGGCGCGGCTGGGACTTCTACAGCCTCTCGAAGTACCCGTCGTTCGAGAAGTTCTCGAAGGAGTTCATGGGCCGCTGCCTCGACTCGGGCATCAACATCGAGGCGTTCCACACCGAGTACGGCCACGGCATGTTCGAGTTCACGTGCGCGCACGACACCCCGTTGAAGGCAGCTGACGACGCGCTCCGCGCGAAGGCCTACCTGCGGTCGCTGGCCGACGAGTACGGCCTCGTGCCGACGTTCATGCCGGCGCTCCACATGCACAGCGCCGATTCGCACAACGGCGCGCACCACAACATCAGCCTGTGGCGCGACGGCGTGAACGCGTGCTGGGACCCGGAGACGCGCGACATGTCGAAGCTGGCGGGCCACTTCGCAGCCGGGATGCTCCAGACGATGCCCGACCTGCACCTGGCGTTCCGGCCCTGGGTGAACTCGCACCGGCGCATGGACCGTCTGTCGTGGGCGCCGGAGGACTGCTCGTGGGGGCCTGACAACCACGCCGTCGCGCTGCGCGTCGTGTACGGCTCGATGCCCGAGAAGATGGCGCGCGTCGAGCATCGCGCTCCCGGCCCCGACGTGAACCCGTACCTGTCGCTGGCCGCGATGGCCTGAAGGGCATCCGCGAGGAGCTCGCTCCGCCGGCATATGCGGTCGGCGACCCGATCGAGAACGGCGACTTCGCGCGCCTGCCGAAGACGCTCGCCGCGAGCGTCGACGCGCTGCGCGACTCGGCGGTGGCGCGCGAGATCCTCGGCGACCAGCTGGTCGACCATCTCGTCAACGTGCACGCGGAGGAGGCGGCCGAGTTCGCGTCGTGGACCGAGGCGAACGGCGTCGATCCGGCCCTCGACGCGTCCGTGACGCAGTGGGAGTACGAGCAGTACTTCACGTGGGCGTGATGGCCCCGGATCCGGACCGGCAGGCCTTCGATCGCCTGTGCGGCTCGGAGCCGTTCCTGACCGACATCCGATCTGCGGGCGAGGTCGTGCCGGGCTTCGAGCCGAACCTCATCCTCACGTCCGGGGCGCCGCTGCCGTGGCAGCGATACGTGGGCGGCCAGCGCGAGGCGATCCTGGGCGCCGCGCAGTTCGAGGGCCTCGCGGCGACCCGCGAGGAGGCCGAGGCGCGGTTGGCGGCGGGCGAGATCCGGGTCGCTCCGTGCCACGCGTACGGCTGCGTCGGGTCGGTGGCGGGGGTCTACACCGCGTCGATGCCGGTGTTCGTGGTCGAGAATCGCCCGTTCGGGAACATCGGGTTCTGCAACTTCTACGAGGGCAACGAGCCGCGCCGTCTCAACTACGGGTGCTACGACGACGCCGTGCGCGACCAGCTGCACTACGTGCACGAACAGGTCGCGCCGGTGGTGGCCGACGCGGTGCGGCGCAGTGGCGGGATCGCGCTGAAGCCGATCATGCGCCGGGCGCTCAACCTGGGCGACGAGCTGCACAGCCGCAACACGGCGGCGACGATGCTGTTCGAGCGGGCGCTGCTGCCGGCGCTGCTCGACATCGCGGCGGAGGATCGCCGCAGCGTCGATGCGACGGTCGAGATGCTGGCCTCCAGCGACTACTTCTTCCTCCGGCTCTCGATGGCCGCCTCGAAGGCGATCGCCGACGGCGCGCACGGCATCGCCGGGAGCGGGGTGGTGACGGCGCTCGTGATCGGGTGCGAGGGCTTCGCGATCCGGGTCAGCGGGCTGGGTGACGCCTGGTTCACGGGACCGCACGCCGACGTCGAGGCGAAGCTGTTCGAGGGCCACACCGTCGACGAGATCTCGTGGATGGGCGGTGAGAGCTGCATCACGGAGACGGTCGGTCTGGGCGGCTTCGCGCAGGCCGCCGCGCCGGCCCTGCAGAGCTACCAGGGCGGCTCGGCACAGGCGATGCTGGATCGCAACCTGGCGATGTACGACATCGTCGTCGGCGAGAACGAGGCGTTCAAGCTGCCGTGGCTCGACTACCGCGGGACGCCCACCGGCATCGACGTCCGCAAGGTCGTCGCGACGGGTGTCCTGCCCGTCATCGACGCCGGCATCGGGGGCCGCGACGGCGGCCAGATCGGCGCCGGCGTGGTGCGGGCGCCGATGGAGTGCTTCACCGCCGCCGTGGCGGCACTGGACGCGGCATGAGCCGGTTCGACGGCCGGGTCGCGTTCGTGACCGGCGCGGCGTCCGGCATCGGCCGGGCGATCGCCCGCGGCCTGGCGGCCGACGGCGCCGCCGTGGCCTGCGTCGACGTGAACGGCGACGGCGCGGCCGCGACGGCCGCGGGCCTCTCCGGCGCGATCGCCGTTCCGTGCGACGTCACGGTCGAGGACCAGGTGCGGGCTGCCTTCGGGGAGGTGTCGGCGTCGCTCGGCGTGCCGACCGCCGTCGTCAATGCCGCCGGCCTCTCGACGCCGCACGGCTATGCCGACGTCGACGATGCGACGTGGCACCGGCTGCTCGACGCGAACCTCCACGGCCCGCTGCTGGTCTGCCGCACGGCCGCCGCGACGATGCAGGAGGCGGGGGTCGGCGGGGCGATGGTGAACATCACGTCGATCGAGTCGAGCACCGTCGTCGTGATCAGCCAGCCGCACGGGCAGCCGCACTACGCCGCGTCGAAGGCCGGCCTTGCGATGATGACGAAGGTGCTGGCGCGGGACCTGGCGGCGCACGGCATCCGGGTGAACGCCGTCGCGCCGGGCGTCGTCGCGACGGCCATGCACGAGCGAGCCTCCGGCGGCGACCCGGCGCTGCATGCCCGGACGATCGCGAGGATCCCGATGGGCCGTCTCGCGCGCCCCGAGGAGATCGCCTCGGCGACGGGGTTCCTGCTGTCGGAGGAGGCCTCCTACATCACCGGCGCCGAGCTCGTCGTCGACGGCGGCTGGATGGTGGCCTGAACGCTCGTCAGGCGACGTCGGCGACGAACGCGGCGATCGACTCGGCGACCGGCTGCGCATGGTCCCGCTCGCTGTGCGGACTGTGACCGGCGCCCGCCAGCACCGTCCGCCGCGCACCCGGCAGCGCGGCCAGGATCGCCTCCAGCTCGCCCGGCTCCGTGCGGGGATCTTCCCCGCCGTGCACGACCAGCACGGGCGGCGCGAGGTCGCCGAGCCGTCCCCCGTACAGGTCGGCGGGCGCCGGCAGCCGCACGGCCAGCTCGAGCCAGGCCCGCGCGTTCATCTGCAACACGCCGCCCCAGCGGTCGGCGCCGTGCTCGGCGGCCAGAATCGCCGCCGCGCGCTCTCCCACCCACGACGGGTCGGTCGCGGTGTCCGTGAAGAACGCGCGCGAGCCGGGCTTGTCGGCGATCAGGTGCAGCGCCTCGAGCACCACGCCCGTGACGCGATCCGGCGCCATCAGTGCCGCGTGGACGGCGATCACGGCGCCGTCGCTGTGGCCCCACAGGACCGCTCGCTCGATCTGCCGGGCGTCCATGACCGCGAGCGTCTCGGCGGCGGCGCGCTGGTGGAACCCGGGCGCGAGCTCGTCCAGCGGCGCGGCGTCGCCGTAGCCGCTGCGCACCGGCGCGAGCAGCTGCGCGACCGGCGCCAGGGCGGCGGCCTGGGCCGTGACGGGATACAGCGCGCCACCCCAGCCGCCGTGGAGGTGCAGCACGAACGCCATCGGGCTACGGTAGCGCTCAGGTCTCCTCGCCGGCCTCGCCGAACCCGGTCCGGCGACGGTCACGGTGGCGCTCGGGCCGGTCCTCGCGCACGTGCAGGATCCGGTCGGCGAGGCCGTAGGCCACGGCCTCCGGGGCGGTGAAGAACCGGTCGCGCTCCATGTCGGAGTGCACCTGCTCGAGTGGCTGGCCCGTATCGACCGCGTAGATCTCCTCCAGCCGGTCACGCAGGGCGATCGCCTCGCGGGCGTGGATGGCGACGTCGCTCGACTGGCCCTGGAACCCGCCGCTCGGCTGATGGATCAGGATCCGGCTGTTGGGCAGCACGGCGCGGCGGCCGGGCGTGCCGCCCGCGAGGAGCAGCGATCCGCCCGACATGGCGATCCCGATGCAGATCGTCTGCACGTCGCAGCGGACGTACCGCATCGCGTCGTAGATCGCGAGCGCGGCGTAGGCCCCGCCGCCCGGCGTGTTGATGTAGAGCGCGATCTCGCGATCCGGGTCCTCCGCCTCGAGGTGGATCAGCTGCGCGATCACGAGGTTCGCGACCTCGTCGTCGATCGGCCGGCCGAGGAAGATGACGCGGTCGCCGAGGAGGCGCGAGTAGATGTCGAACGCCCGCTCACCGCGTCCGGACGACTCGACAACCATCGGAATCATGGGCATCGCGGCTCCCCCTCTAGTGCAACCGTCTAGTTGCGCGAGTCGATGCTACCATAGGCGCAACCATGGAGTTGCATAACGAACCCACGCTCGCCGAGGACTGCCAGGCCGTCCGCCGCGAGCTCGTGCTGCCGTTCACCCGCGAGGAGGCGTGGCCGCTGCTCGGCGACGCCGCCGAGCTCGAGACCTGGTTCGCCGAGGAGGTCTCGTTTGCCATCGAGGAGGGCGCGACCGGGACCGTGCTCACCGAGGCGGGCGAGCGCGTCGCCGTCGTCGACGAGGTCGTCGCGGGCCGGCGGGTCACGTTCCGCTGGTGGGATCCGGCCGAGCCGGAGGCCGAGACCCTGGTCGAGCTGACGCTGGACGACGTGCCGGGCGGGACGCGGCTAGTGGTCGTCGAGCTGCCCGTGCAGTCGCTTCGGTGGGCGCCGGCCGGTCCGGGCGCCGGGCCGCAGCTCACCGCCGCCCGGTGAGCGACCAGCGCGATGCCGTCGCGGGAGCGGTGTTCGCCGCGCTCGCGGATCCTACCCGCCGCGCGGTCGTTCGCCGGCTCTCACAGCTCGGCACCGCGACCGCCTCGGCGCTGGCCGCCGAGCTGCCCGTGACGCGCCAGGCCATCGCCAAGCACCTCGTCGCGCTCCGCGAAGCCGGTCTCGTCGACGCGGAGCCGGTCGGCCGCGAGGTCCGCTACCGGTTGACACCGGCACCGTTCGCCGACGCGATGGGCTGGATGGCATCGGCCGGCGCGCGCTGGGACGAGCGGCTGGCCCGCCTCGAGCGCCGGCTCGCCGAGCGCGCTACGCCGCAGTGACGGGCGCGGCCGAGTCGCCCAGCCTGCCTGCGGCGATGCGAGCCGCCATGTCGGCCGACTCCTCGCGGTAGACGGTGCCGTCCGCGAACTCGATCACGGGGTACAGGCGCTGGCCACTGAGCCGCTCGAGCTCGTCACGCTTGCCGCGCAGCTGCGGGCCGATCACGAGCTCGTACGGGATGCCCTGCCGGTCGAGCTCCCGCTGTACCTTCCAGCAGGGCTCGAATCCGAGGTGCATCCAGGTCTTCGAGCAGCGGTGCAGGCGAATCGGCATGGGGGCAACGTAGTGGACGGCGACGCAGCGACCGGCAGGCGAGCGCACTGGCTCGTGCTGCTCGGCATCGCGGGCGCGGTGCTCGTGATCGACCAGGTCGCCAAGGCAACGGTGCGAGCGCGACTCGGCTACGGCGACACGGCGAGACTCGCCGGCGTCGACCTGCACCACACGCGCAACCCGGGCCTCCTCGGTGGCACGCTGCCGGGCGCGGCGGTGCCGGTCGCCATCCTCACCCTGATCGGGCTGGGCGTCGCGCTGCGCTACTACGCGACACACCCGGCGATGTCGACGATGCGGCGGGTGGCCTGCGGTCTCCTGCTCGGCGGAGCCGTCGGCAACCTCGTCGACCGGCTGCGGCTCGGCTACGTCACCGACTTCATCGCGCGCAACAACCGCAACGCCTTCAACCTGGCCGACCTGGCGATCTACGCCGGACTCGGGCTGATGCTCCTGCTGCTGCTGGTCGCCGACCGCCGCAACGCGCGAAGCCCAGCGCGTCTATAAAGGTCCGTGTACCGAACCGGAGGAGCGTCATGCAGAGCCTGAGCGACCAGGTCGCCGTCGTCACGGGAGCGGGCCAGGGAATCGGCCGCGCCATCGCCCAGGTGCTCGCAGCCGAGGGAGCACGGGTTGCGATCACCGACGTCGAGCACGACCGGGCCGAGGCGACCGCTGCCGACCTCCGCGCCGCCGGACACGGAGCGACGGCCTACACGGTCGACGTGACCGACCTCGCCTCGCTGACCGCGATGAGTGACGCCGTGCTCGCCGAGTGGGGCCGCATCGACATCCTCGCCGCGGTCGCGGGCATCTACCCGTCCAGCCCGCTCGCCGAGCTGTCGGGCAGCGAGTGGGATCGCGTGATGGACGTGAACGTGAAGGGCGCGCTGTACGCGATGCAGGCCTGCCTGCCGTCCATGCGTGGTCGCGGGTACGGGCGCATCGTGCTGATGTCGTCCATCACCGGCCCCATCACCGGCCAGGCCGGGTTCGCCCACTACGGCGCCTCGAAGGCGGCGATGCTCGGCATGATGCGGTCGGCTGCCGTGGAGCTGGCCACCGAGGGTGTGACGGTGAACGCGGTGATGCCCGGCAACGTTCGCACCGAGGGGTTCGCGACCATCGGTCCCGAGCACCAGCGCAGCATGCTCGCGGCGATCCCGATGGGCCGGCTGGCGGAGCCCGAGGACATCGGCTGGGCGGTGCGCATCCTGGCCGCACCCGAGTCGGGCTACATCACCGGACAGACGCTCGTCATCGACGGCGGGCAGGTGCTGCCCGAGGGCGCGGGCTGAGAGGTCGGCGAACCGTGTGCTCCGACACGGCGGGGCACCGGCCGAGTCGATATCGTTGGCCCAGCATCTCAGTGGGAGTGGCATGAGCGACGATCGACCGGTTCCGGTCGCCGATCTGGCGGCGAAGTTCGATCACAACGATCACGCCATGCGGCGTGAGTGCGCCGACGTCTACGCGACGCTGCGCGGTACCTGCCCGGTCTTCCACAGCGAGCAGTGGGGCGGCTTCTGGGTCGCGAGCCGCTACGAGGACGTGTACGAGGTGGGCCGCGATCCCGACCGGTTCGCGTCCGGCGAGGGCGTGCTCGTTCCGCCGATGGGGCACGGGCGGCCGCTGCTGCCCATGGAGGCCGACGCGCCGCACCACCCGGCCTACCGGCGCCTGCTGTTGCCGAGCTTCGCGCCGGCCCGGGTCGCCGAGATGGAGGCCGACGTCCGGGCGCTCGCCGCGTCGCTCGTCGACGAGGTGGCATCAGCCGGCGAGGCCGACCTCTACGAGATGCTCGGCAAGCCGTTGCCGCTCCTGATGATCACGCTGTTGCTCGGCATCGAGCGCGACGACATGTTCTGGGAGTCGACCGACACGCTCATGTACGGGCGCCTGTCCGGCACCGGCGACACGGCCATCCTCGCGGCCGCCGACCACCTGTACGCGTTCATGGCGCGCGAGATCGAACGGCATCGCGAGGTGCCCACCGACGATCTCATCTCGCTGATGCTGACGGGCACCGTCGACGGCCGGCCCTACACGGACGACGAGGTGCTCGACCTGTGCTGTTTCGTGCTGGTGGCGGGCCTCGAGAACACCGCGTTCAGCATCCGCGCGACGCTTCGGCACCTGGCCGTCAATCCGGGGCATCTCGCCCAGGTGGTCGCCGATCCGGCCGGCATCACGAACCTGGTCGAGCAGTCACTGCGGCTGTACGCGCCGGTGACGGCGCTCGCCCGCACGGTCACGCGCGACACCGAGGTGGCGGGGCAGGAGCTGAAGATGGGGGAGCGGATCCTGCTGCTGTTCGGATCGGCGAACCGCGACGCCGCGGTGTTCGACGACCCGGACGAGTTCCACCTCGACCGGCGCGACGGCCGGCACGTGGCCTTCGGCATCGGTCCGCACCGCTGCATCGGTTCGCATCTCGCACGCCTCGAGGTGCGCATCGCGGTCGAGGAGTTCATCAAGCGGGTGCCACAGTTTCGCCTTGCGCCTGGCCCCGACCCGGGCTGGTACCAGGCCGGTCCGCTGCACGTGCGCTGGCCGGTCGACACGGGCGCGCCGGCGTCGTGAGGGTCGCACTCGACTCCTCGATGTGCGTCGGGCATGCGCAGTGCTCGGCCATCTGTCCTTCGGTGTTCGGCAACGACGAGTTGGGATACGCCGTTCTGATCGGCGACGGGACGGTGCAGGAGACGGACGCCGCCGACGCCGCCGATGCTGTGGCGTCGTGTCCCGAACAGGCCATCGCCATCATCGAGCCGTAGCCGATCCCTCTGGCGATGCTGCGCGCCGCGGTTGGGGCGGTTGGGAAGGTGTCACACACCCTCCCGGGTCACGTGACACTCTCCGCTACATTCCGCGCGAACGACGATGGGAGATCTGAACATGGCGGCTGAGTCCAGAGCCAAGAAGGCAGCGGCGAGCGATGACGGGAGCGCAACCGAGCGCACGTACATGCGCGCGGTCGAACTGATGCGCGGAGGCCACAGCGGCAAGGCGGCGTTCGAGCAGATCGCAGCCGAGACCGGCGAGAGCGCCGGCACCGTGCAGGCCCGGTACTACCGTGTCGCGCGCAAGGCCGGCGAGGTGCAGCGCCGCCCCCGCTCGAAGGCGCCCGCAGCCAAGGCGGCCCCGGCTCCGAAGACGCGCGCCGCGCGCGGCTCGCGCAAGGCGGCAGCGCCCAAGGCGCCCGCGGCCTCCACCGGCTCGCTGGTGGCGAAGCTCGACGCGGCGTCGAAGCTGCTCGCCGAGGCGGCCGGCGAGATCCGCTCGCTCGAGGGTGACGCCGAGAAGTGGCGTCAGATCCGCCCGCTGCTCGACGCCCGCTAGCGCGCCGAGTCATCGAGGTGTGTACGACGGCCCCGGCAGGCACCGCCCGCCGGGGCCGTCGCGTCCTCTGCGACCCGCCCGCATGGCACGATGGGCCGCGTGGCCGAGCCTGACCGACACCGTGCGCCGTACGTGACTGCGGCGTTGCGCGGCGACAGCGAGCGTGTCACGCCGCTCGAGCTGTTCTTCGATCTCGTGTTCGTGCTCGCGATCACGCAGTGCTCGGCGCTGATGGTGCACGAGCCGACGTGGGCGGGGCTGGCCAAGGGTCTGCTCGCGCTCGGCATGTTGTGGTGGTCGTGGGTCGGCTACGCGTGGCTGACGAGCGTCGTCGATCCGGAAGAGGGGATGGTGCGGCTGGCGCTGTTCGCCGCGATGGCGGCGATGCTGGTGGTGTCGCTGTGTGTCCCCGAGGCGTTCGGTGACAGCGCGTTGCTCTT
>JBBQFB010000002.1:0-56131 GCA_038321545.1 Gaiellales bacterium | reverse complement strand
CAGAACGCGTGTGCCGAGCGACTCCACTGCGACGTGTTCCAGGGCTACGGGCTCACCGAGACGAGTCCCGTCACCCACGCGTGGCGCAGCGGGGAGGTCTGCACACCGGGCGCGGTGGGAATGCTCCTGGCGAGCACGGAGGCACGTATCGTTGACCCCGAAACGGTCACCGACTGCGACCGCGGAGAGCTCTGGATCCGCGGGCCGCAGGTGATGACCGGCTATCTCGAGAACGCGGAGGCAACCGCCGCGACGATCGACGCGGACGGCTGGCTGCGCACGGGGGACATCGTGACCATGGACGACGCGGGGATCTTCCAGATCGTCGACCGGCTCAAGGAGCTGATCAAGTACAAGGGCTACCAGGTGCCGCCCGCCGAGCTGGAGGGCGTGCTGCTGACGAATCCGGCGATCGCCGACGCGGCCGTGATCGGCGTGGCCGACGAGGAGGCCGGTGAGATCCCGAAGGCGTTCGTGGTGCTCAAGCCGGGCGTCGTGATGACGCCGGCCGAGGTGATGGACTTCGTCGCCGCCCACGTCGCGCCGCACCTGCGGATCCGGGCCTGCGAGTTCATCGACGAGATCCCGAAGTCGGCGTCGGGCAAGATCCTGCGGCGCGTGCTGATGGAGCGCGAGAAGGCGGCGGCGGTCTGATGCCGATTCGCGTCGCGGTCGACGTCGGCGGCACGTTCACCGACATCTGCATCCTGGACGAGGAGACGTCGGCGATCCGCGTCGCGAAGGTCCCCTCGACGCCGGCCGACCCGATGGAGGGCGTCATGACGGGCGTCCGCGAGGCCGGCATCGACCTGCGCGACACGGTGCTCTTCTCGCACGGCACCACCGTCGCCACCAACGCCCTGATCACGCGTCGCTTCCCGCCCGTGGCGATGGTCACGACCCAGGGCTTCCGCGACGTGATCGAGATCCGGCGCGGCACCAAGGAGGACCTGTGGGACGCCTACGCCGACGTCGCACCGCCGTACGTGCGGCGCCGCGACCGGTTCGAGGTGCCCGAGCGGGTGGGCTACGACGGCGAGGTGCTGCAGCCGGTCGACGAGGTGGCGGCCCGCGACGTGGCGCGGATCCTGCGCCGGCGCGGCGTCGAGTCGGTGGCCGTCTGCTTCATCAACGCGTACGCGAACGGCGAGAACGAGCTGCGCATGCGGGCGATCCTCGAGGAGGAGCTGCCGGGCGTGAACGTGACCACCTCCAGCGAGGTGCTGCCCGAGATCTTCGAGCACGAGCGCTTCTCGACCACGATCGCGAACGCCGTGCTACAGCCCCTGGTCGGCGGCTACGTGCGCCGGCTGGAGGAGCGCCTTGCGGGCGAGGGCTACGAGGGCGACCTGTTGCTGCTGCACTCCGGCGGTGGTGTCATGACGCCGCGGACGGTCGAGAGGTTCGCCGTCCGGCTGGCCGCCTCCGGCATCGCGGCGGGCGCGATCGCGAGCCGTCACCTGGCGGCCCTGGCCGGCTACCCGAACTCGATCGGCCTCGACATGGGCGGCACGTCGACCGACATCTCGCTCGCGTTCGCGGGCGAGCTGCGGACGACGCGCGAGTGGTTCGTCGAGTACGGCTATCCGATCTGCTTCCCGTCCATCGAGGTGCTCACGATCGGCTCCGGTGGCGGCTCGCTGGCGTGGATCGACGAGGCCGGCTCGCTGCACAACGGCCCGCAGTCGGCGGGTGCCGAGCCCGGCCCCGCGTGTTACGGCCGCGGGGGCACGCAGCCCACGAACACCGACGCGAACGTGCTCCTCGGGCGCCTGACGCCGGAGCTGGTGGGCGAGCTGCAGCTCGATCCCGAGCTGGCCGCCCGCGCGATCACCGAGGGCGTGGCGGAGCCTCTGCAGATGACGCCGTCGGAGGCGGCCGAGGCGGTGCTCACCGTCGCGAACGCCAACATGGCCGACGCGGTGCGCCTGATCTCGATCCGGCGCGGCTACGACCCGCGCGACTTCGCGCTGGTGGCGTTCGGCGGGGCCGGCCCGCTCCATGGCGCGGCGCTGGCGAAGGAGCTTTCGATCCCGACCGTGATCGTGCCGCCGAACCCCGGCATCACGTCCGCGCTCGGCTGTCTGCTGGTCGACATCCGCCACGACCTGTCGTCGATGTTCCTGCGCCGCGCCGACGCGGCCGACCCGGCCGAGATCGAGGCGGAGTTTCGCAAGCTCGAGGACGAGGCCCGCGAGCGGCTGAAGCACGAGGGCGTGCCCGACGAGCAGGTCAGCCTGCAGCGCTCGATCGCGATGCGCTACCTGGGCCAGTGGCGGTCGTTGTCGGTGCCGGCGGGCGTCGGTGCCGAGGCCGTTGCCGACGCCGTGGCCCGCTTTCACGACGAGCACGAGCGCGCCTTCTCGTACCGCCGCGACGGGGCCGCGGTCGAGATCTACCAGCTCGAGCTCCAGGCCATCGGTGTGACACCGAAGCCCGGCCTCGCGCGCCACGAGCCGGGGGCGTCCGACCTGCCCGCGCCGCACGCGCTGCGCGACGTGCAGTTCGACGGCGTCGCCGTCTCCACTCCGGTCTACCGGCGCGACGACCTTCGGGCCGGCGTCCGGTTCACGGGCCCGGTCGTGATCGACCAGCTGGACTCCACCACGCTCGTCCCACCCGGAGTCGAGGCCGAGGTTGACCCGTGGCTGAACATCATCCTCCACGTGGGCGGTGCGGCATGAGCAAGACCGAGCGCGCGCTCGATCCCGTCACCTTCGAGGTGCTGAAGAACGCGTTCGCGACCTCGGTCGACCTGATGAGCGAGCAGATCCTGCGCACCTGCCACTCGTTCGTCATCTACGCGCGCGACTTCTCGTGCTCGCTGTGCGACGCGAGCGGCGACACGATCATGCAGGGCTCCCAGGACATCGCCGTGCACGTCGGCACGCTGCACTTCACGTGCAAGGCCGTCATCGACGCGTTCGCCGGCGACATCAACGAGGGCGACGTGTTCGCCGTCAACGATCCGTACCTGGGCGGCACGCACTTCAACGACGTGCGCATCATCCGCCCGATCTTCCACGAGGGCCGGATCATCGCCTATGCACAGGCCAACGGGCACTGGGCCGATGTCGGAGGATCGGTGCCGGGCTCGTTCGACATCAACGCGAAGGAGCACTTCGGAGAGGGCCTCCGGATCCCGCCCGTGCGACTTTGGGACCGCGGCGTCTACCGCCCCGACGTCGGACGCCTGATCTTCTCGAACACCCGCATGCCCAGCGACTGCGAGGGCGACATGCACGCGCAGGCCGAGGCCACGCGGGCCTGCGAGCGGGAGATCCTCCGACTCGTCGGGCGCTACGGCGCCGACACGGTCGAGACGGCTTTCGGCGAGGTGCAGAACTACGTCGAGCGGCTCACCCGGGCACGGATCGCGGCGCTGCCCGACGTCGTGATGGAGACGGTCGACTACCTCGACCTCGATCCGGCCGGCAGCGAGGGACTGATCCCGATCCGCGTCAAGATGACCATCTCGGGCGACCGCGTGCACTACGACCTGAACGGGTCGCACCCGGCGGTCGGCTCGTTCCTCAACTCGGGCTACGGCGCGACCACGTCGGCGGTCTACGCCGGCACGAAGACCTTCTTCCCCGACGTGCCGCTCAACTCGGGCTTCTACCGCGCCGTCACCGTCGACCTCGGCCCCGAGGGCAGCGTCATCAACGCGCCCTGGCCGATCGCCGTCACGGGCTTCTGCTCGGGGCCGTACGAGAAGATCATGAACTCGATCTTCGAGCTGTGGTCGCGCGTCATGCCCGAGCGTGCGCTGGCGTGCTCGTTCAACCTCGAGTACCTGCTGGTCGGCGGCCGCGACGCGCGCCAGTCCAGCCGGCCGATCTACATGTGGTACGACTGGATGGCCGGCGGCTGGGGCGGTCGCAACGGCCGTGACGGCGCGAACGCGACGTCGCCGATCTTCGGCGTCGGGCTCGCCGTGCAGCCCGTCGAGGGCCAGGAGCGGCTCTCGCCGGTGGTCACCTCGGGCCACGAGATCAAGACCGACTCGGGCGGTCCCGGCCGCTTTCGCGGCGGCTGCGGCGTCGAGAAGGGCGGCCGCCTGACGGAGGCCGAGGGCACCGTGATGTCGTACTGCTGCGACCGCGCGCGCTCGATCACGTGGGGCATCGAGGGCGGCCTGCCGTCGCTGCCGCACGGCGTCTGGCTCAACCCGGGCGGCGACGACGAGCGGTTCCTCGGCGCCGTCTTCTCGAACTTCCCGATCCCGGCCGGCTCGTCGTTCACCCGGCCGTCGGCCGGCGGTGGCGGCTACGGCGACCCGCTGGAGCGCGATCCGGCGCGGGTCGTCGAGGACGTGGCCGACGACTACGTGTCGGTCGAGCGCGCGGCGCTCGACTATGGCGTCGTGGTGCGCGAGATCGACGCCGAGCTCGCCTCGTACGAGTACGACGAGGCGGCCACCAAGGCGCTCCGGGCCGAGACGCGCACGCAGCGCCGCGGCTGGCTGGCCGAGGACGCGGCCGGCGTCGCACGGCGGTTCCGCGACGGCGAGCTGGGCGTGCTCGACCTCGTCCGGCGCTACGGCGTGATCGTCGACTGGGCGACCGGCGAGCTGCACGAGCGCACGACGGCCGAGTTCAGGGAGATGCTCGCCCGCCGCGCCGTGGCGTTCTGGCCCGACGCCTGATCAGGCCGGGCACAATGCGGGAGTGATGCGGGGGCTGCTGCTGGCGATCGCGATCGTGCTGTCCGTCGGCACGGCGACCGCCGACGCCGCGACGCTGCGGTCGCTCGGCACGAAGATCGCCGCGCAGTGGACGCCCGACCGCAACGGCACGTACGCCAGTCGCGACCCACGCAACGACGATCCGTACTTCGACGAGTACGCCGCGGCGATGCTCGGCGCGACCCAGGTCATGTCGGGCCGCCCCGTACTCGTGAAGCGCGGCCTCACCTCGCTGCTCGCGGCCTGCCGGCACCCGAACTACCACCGCGAGTTCCAGATTCTCGGCATCGCGAGCGGCTACCTGTCGCTCCAGCAGCAGCACCTCCAGCACCACTACGCGGCCACGTCCAAGGCCCTGCGCAAGTGCCTCGCGCGCCACCAGCCGAGCGCCTACGGCTGGAAGGAGCGGACGACCTACTTCGGCAACGCCCAGGTCGTGGACTACGCGGCATACCGCCTGATCCGGCGGGCCGGCATCGAGCCCGTGCGCTGGGACCGGTTCCGCCGGCACGCCGAGCGCGTGCTCGACCGGATGCGCCGCGTGGCCGGATCAGATGGCACCTGCATCATCGGCGACCCGCCCCGCTTCCCGCTCGCGTACCACGTGCTGACGACGGCGCTGCTGCGCCTCGCCGGCCGCCCGCTGGCGTGCGCCGAGCGAGCGATGGCGGCGCTGCAGGCGCCGAACGGCGACATCGCCTGGTCGGGTCGCTCGTACCTGCAGTCGTGGACGCTGGCGGCCGCGGCGTACCTGTTCACCCGCACGCACGATGCGATGCGCGTGGCGCGCGCGGTGACCCGGCTCGAGAGCGACACCTACCGGATCGGCGATCGGCACCTGCGGCTGAACCCGTGCAACTGCCGCCAGGACGCCTACGCGCAGCGACCGGCCTACGAGGGCCTGACCGCGTGGTGGCTGTCGCTGGCCGGCAACGTGACGGCGGGCGACCCGAGGGCCGAGGCCGGCGGCGTCTCGCTCGACTCGGCGCTGTACCGCGTCCAGGCCGGGCCGGACAGCTGGGTCGGATCGCGGCTGCAGGGCGTGGCCACGGACTGGCGTCTCACCGGGGGGCGCGTGCGCGAGGAAGACCGGGCCGGCGCGATCTGGAAGGTCGTCACGCCCGACCTCGGCGCACTGTCGAAGTAGGCGGAGATGCTCCCCGCTGGTCGAGGCGCTAGGCGTGGCACAGCTCCAGCTGTATGTCGCGAAGCGCCATCGTGAGCGCGGGGTCCGGCCTGGTGGAGTAGATGGGGCTCTCAGCGTGTCTGACGAGGCGGTTCGCCAGCGCGACGGCGCGCGGGCTGAGCGGATGCTGGATATCTCGCAGCTGCTCGGCAAGCGCGAGCAGGTCACCCACGAACGGTTGCAGTGCGCGTCGTGCCCTCCGGGCGCGCGCAGCGCCTGGTCCGCCGGTCGCGACCGCCGCTGTGGCGATTCTCCACAGCGTCGTCGCCAACGCTCCACGCAGGCGTTCGCTCCTCAGCTCTTCGACGCGTGCACTGAGGTCGGATGCAACGGGAACCTCGCCGCCCCTGGTGATGATCCAAGCGTCGAGCCGCTCGCGCTGGAGGTCGATCCGAACGCATTCGATCCCGGCTCGAACGGACGCACCGATAGCAGTCGCGATCGCGACGGCAGACAAGGTCAGCGGTGACGCCCAGCCGGTAGCGGCCGCGGCACTCGCAACGCCGATCGGGACGAGATAGGGCCATGCGACGCTCGCATGCCGGCGCCACCCACCGATGGATGGCGCCGGCGATCGAGTGTGCTTTGCGGCTGGCTGGATCCGTCGTGCGGCAGCCATCAGGACCCCTCAGGCCGCGGCGACGGAGCGCCAGGCGCTGTCGGCAGGCACGGCGTGGGCGGCCTTCGGCGTCACGGTCACGACCATGCACGGCGCGACGCGCAGCAGGCGTTGCGAGACACCTGACGCCAGCGCGCGGGCGATCGGTGACCGTTGCCGGCTTGCGAGAACAATCGCGACCGCGTGATGACGGCGCGCGACGTCGGCGATGACGTCCGCGACGTGGACGAACGCGCTGCGACGGAGCTCGAGCTGCGCGTCGAACCCGGCCTGACGCAGATCGTGGACGAGCTGTGCCGCGGCCTTCTTCGCCTCGTGGTCCTGGGGAGAGGTTGCGACGGGCGCGCCCCGTGCGCCCGGCTGGAGACGCGTGACGTGCGCGACGACGATACCCGCCGAGAATCTGCCGGCGAGATCCGTCGCGGTCGAAACTGCCGCCAGCGACTCGGACCCGTCGACTGGGAGGATGATCGTTTTCACCTTGCTCACTTCCTTCGGTCGGTGGTGTGTGGACACTGCAATGCTCATGCACGCAGGTCGATTTGCATATGGGGTCGTCACTCCATCTGCGCCCCACATTCCTACTCGTGGACGGCAACGATCTCGAGTCGAAGCAGTCCGCGCGGGATGCGCACCTCGACGATGTCGGCGACACGACACCCGAGCAACGCGGCGCCGACCGGAGACTCGTACGAGATGTCGCCGTCGTCCGGCTCGCTTTCGCCGGCTCCGACGATCCGAAACGTCGTGAGCACACCCGTGCCGAGCTCCTTGACGCGGACCGTCTCGCCGATATCCACTTCGCCGTCGGATTCGGCTTGCGCCAGACTCGCGGCGGCGAACCGCTCCTCGAGGATGCCGATGCGGCGCTCGATCTGGCCCAGCTCGGCGCTCGCGGCGGTGTACTCGCCGTTCTCGGCCGCCGGGCCGCCATTCTGCAACGAGGACCGGATGCGATCTGTGGCGAAGTCGCGCTCGCCTTGCAGCCGGTCAAGCTCACGTACCAGGTTCTCGAGGCCGTTCTGCGTCATGACAATATCACTCATGGTCGCAACCCCTCTCTCGCGTTTCGTCGCGCTCTCGGCGCCCTGCAGGAACCGTGCCACGCAAGCGGATCGCATCCAATGGGGTTCTCACCCCATTCGAGCTCGCCCCGAAGTCCGTGCCGAGTTCAGACGTCGCCACGGCGCCAGATCCGCACGGTGGACAGCGCTCACTCGGGTGCGCCCCTCGCGGAATGGCCATGCTGAAGGACTTCGGCGAGCACGATCGCGCCGTTGTGCTCGCGATCGCGCGCGGCGTAGACCAGCGTCAGCGGTCCTTCCCGCGCTCGTCGTCTCAGGACAGCCAGCCGCGGGCTCTGGTCGCGGAGCTCGATGCGATAGCGCCGACGAAACTCGGCGAAGCGTTCGGGGTCATGCCCGAACCACGTTCGAAGCTCGGTGCTCGGGGCGAGCAACTTGTCCCACTCGTCCAGGGCGGCGCGCTGTCGGGTGACACCGCGCGGCCAGAGCCGGTCGATCAGGACGCGATACCCGTCCGACGTTTCAGCCGCCTCGTAGGCGCGCTTCGCGCGGATGTCCAAGGTCACTCACTCTCGCGTACGCCGGTCAGGACCGCAGCCGGAGCCGGGCTCCAAGTCGCGGTCCTCCGGGCCGAGGCTACCACCTTCAGACTCCCACGTACGAAGGGCGCGCTGGAAGACAGCAGCATCAGGAGGTGCCACCGAACCGGCGGGAACGACGACTCGATCGCCCTCCAGCAGCGTCCGGCCCCCCGCCAGGTCAAGCACACGTGCGACTGCTCCTGAAGGCGCGCCTTCGACAATCCGCAGTCCGCTCAGCCCTGCCTGCAGCCGTGTGCGGTTCGTGCGGATGAGCCAGTTGAGAATGGCGCAGTCGATGAAGGTGGCGCCGCTCAGGTCGATGACGACATCCGGCAGACCAGCGACGATCTCGCATGTGCCGGAATCCAGAATGGGCACCGACCCCAGATCGTGTTCGCCGACCAGACGAACGGTCCATCGGCCATCCGCAACACCTGCTGTCACAGTCAGTCCGGCTTCGCGATCGTGCCGGGCCGTGTTCGTCGTCGCCTGTGCGCTCATCGTTGCTCCCTTCATCTCGCTGCGCCGGCGGGCACACGCGGCAACGGCGCGGGATGGATCGTTCCTCTTTCAACCATCGCAGGCACCGGACGACTCTCCAATCCGGTCGCGACCCCATTCCTCCTACCAGTCCCGGCAGAGATGGGGCCGCGACCCGATGGCGCCGAGTCGCTCGACGTGTGATCGTGAGCCGACGAACGTCGGGGAGACCGGATGCGACGTACAGTGGTTTGCGGTGTCGACGACCACGATCGACGTCGTGATGCGCTTGAGACGGCAGTCGACCAGAGCTGCCGGCTCGACATGCGGCTCGTGCTCGTCCATGTCGACGGCGGTAGGGGAGAATGGCCGTATGAACGGGACGACTGGGGCAGCGACGTGAAGTCCATGTCCCGTCCGATGTCCGTCTTCTGGCGCGCCTTCATCGCGAGCGGGTCGGCCATCGGCGTCCTGGCCCTTCTGCTCGTGTTCAGCCCGGTCGAGATCGATGCGCCGATTCGGCGCGGGCAGGCGCTGATCGTCGTCGTGGGGCTCGCGGTCGGACTGGTGGCGAACGCCGTGCTGCTCCGACGGGCTCTCAGGCCCCTCGGACGTCTCGCGCAGAAAATGGAAGCGGTTGATCTCCTCCGCCCCGGCCAGCGACTGCAGGTGCTTCGGAACGACGAGATCGGCCGCGCCATCGTCGCGTTCAACCGGATGGTCGATCGGTTGGAGACCGAGCGTCAACAGACGAGCCGGCGTGTTCTGGCCGCGCAGGAGGCCGAGCGCGTCGGCATCGCCCGTGATCTGCACGACGAGGTGGGGCAGGTCTTGACCGGTGTCCTGCTGCATCTCGACTCGATTGCCGAAACCGCTCCAGCTCATCGCGGCGAGATCGCCGATGCCAAGCAGTCGGTGCGCCGTGCGCTGCATGAGGTGCGCCGCATCTCCAGCGAGCTGCGTCCGGAGATGCTTGAGCAGCTGGGGCTCGTGAGTGCGCTGACGGAGCTGACCCGTAGCTTCGCGCGAACCTCGGGCGTCCGCGTTGATCGGGAGTTCGCCCGGCCGCTACCGGAGCTCGAGGCGGATGTCGAGCTCGCGGTCTACCGGATCGCGCAGGAGGGTCTGACCAACATCTCCCGCCACGCACGGGCGACGCGCGTGAGGATGGTTCTCGAGTGCGGCCCCCGCAGCTTGGTGTTGCGCGTCATCGACGACGGGTGCGGCCTCGCAGATACGTTCGAAGAGCATGGAGGTCTGCGCGGCATGCGTGAGCGGGCGGTCCTGATCGGAGCCGCGCTGGCGATCACGTCTGCTTCGCCGGGTGGCGTCGAGGTGCGTCTCGAGGTCCCGGCGATGGGCGTCGTCGTGCGTCCGGCGAAGGCCTCGCCGTGACCATCCCCGCCGTGACGCGGATTCTGATCGCCGACGATCACTCGATCGTGCGCTCCGGCCTGAAGAAGGTGCTCGACGCCAAGCCCGACCTGCGGGTCGTTGCCGAGGCTGCGGATGGTGCGGAGGCGGTCGAGAAGGCGCTCACGGAGGACGTCCACCTGGCGATCCTGGACGTGTCGATGCCTCGCAAGACGGGCATCCAGGCCGCCGCCGAACTCCAGAAGCGAAAACCCGAGGTCCGGATCCTGATGCTGTCGATGTATGACAGCGAACAGTTCCTGTTCGAGGCATTGAAGGCCGGCGCTTCCGGTTACGTGCTGAAGTCAGCCGCCGACACCGACATCGTCGACGCCGTCCGCGCCGCGATGCGCGGAGACACCTACATCTACTCGTCGGCGATGGCGACGCTGGTGCGGGAGTACGTCGATCGCCACGGTCGTGGCGAGGAGGAGTTCGACGTCCTGACGCCGCGCGAGCTGGAGGTGCTCAAGCTGATCGCCGAGGCCCAATCGTCGAAGGAGATCGCCGCGCTGCTCTGGATCAGCGTCAAGACCGTTGAACGGCATCGGCAGAACATTCTCGACAAGCTCGGTATGAGCGACCGCGTCGAACTCACGCGCTACGCCATTCGCCGCGGACTCATCCAGCCCTGACGGCAGGCTGCAGGCAGGCGGGATCGGCGCCTGCGCGGGCCTGCTTGTAGAGTGGGCACCGTGGTCACCGCGATCGTCCTCATCAACACCGAGCGCGGGCGCGTCGTCGACGTCGCCCAGCAGCTCACCGAGATCGACGGCGTGTCGGAGGTCTTCTCCGTCGCCGGCCGCTACGACCTGGTAGCGCTGCTGCGCGTCAAGACCAACGACGAGATGGCCGCGCTCGTGACGGGCCACCTGCTGCGCGTCGACGGCGTCGCGCACACCGAGACGCTGACGGCCTTCCAGGCCTACTCGCGACACGACCTGGAGCGCATGTTCGGGCTGTAGGCTTCCGCCATGGCTGCATCGCGGAACGGAAAGGGCCAGCGGGCGCCCGTCGCGCCGTACATGGCCGTCGGCATCTCGACGGTCGTCCACGGCATCGGCGCCCGGAAGCACATCGAGCGCAACCTCGCGATCATCGAGGACGCGATCCACGCAGCCGTCTCGATCATCGGCATCAACATGCCGGTGCGCATGATCGCCCTCGCCGAGGGTGCGCTGACGGGCTTCACCGACGAGATCTTCGATATCCCGCACGTGGTCGCGGCGCGCGACCTGTTCATCGACATCCCGGGGCCTGAGACCGACCGGCTGGCCGAGCTCGCGAAGCTCTACGACACGTACATCATCTGCCAGTGCAAGGCGCGCTGGCCCGAGGTGATGCCGGATCGCTTCTTCAACATGCTGTTCGTGATCTCGCCACAGGGCGAGGTGGTGCACCGCGCGGCGAAGAACCACCTCTGGTGCCGTGAGCGGTCGTGCACGCCGCACGACGTCTACGACCGCTGGGTCGAGCTGTTCGGGGACGGGCCGGAGGCCTTCTACCCGGTGCTGCGCACACCCGACATCGGCAACATCGGCACCATCTGCTGTTCCGACGGCGAGTACCCGGAGGCCATCCGGGCGCTCGCGTTCAACGGCGCCGAGGTGATCTACCGCCCGTCGGAGGCCGTGCCGATGACGCAGGCCGGACCCGATCCCGGCGGCACCTGGCTGCTCCAGAACCGCGCCCACGCGCACTTCAACAACGTCTACATGGTGTGCCCGAACGTCGGCCCGGTCTATGTGCACCCGGCGATGGAGCACCCGTACGACATCGGCGGCGGCGGCGGTCACGTGGTCGACTTCCAGGGCAACGTGCTCGGCGTGTCGCGCAGCGGCGCGAACAGCTTCTGCGCCGGCCTGGTCGACATCGAGGCGCTGCGCAACTTCCGCGCCATGAACCTGAACTCCAACTGGATGAAGGACCTGCGCACCGAGCTGTTCAGTACGATGTACGACGCGCCCATCCACCCCGCCAACCTGTGGCTCCACGACGATCCGAAGCAGCACGCCGAGGTGGACGAGGTGTACCGCGCGAACATCCAGCGTCTGGTCGACCGCGGCTCGTGGACGCCGCCGGCGCACCGGCATCCCGGGAGCCGTTACTTCCCGCCCTCGCCCGATCCGGCCGACGCCGAGTGGGATCGCGTGAAGGGTCTGTGGGAGGGCGTCGAGGCCTGATCGCGCACACTGAGGGGATGCGCTACGCAAGCCTGACATCGCGCCTGCACGGCGAGGGATCCCGCGTCTGGGCCGTCCACGAGCGCGGCGCCGAGCTGCAGGCAGCGGGCCGCGACGTCATCCTGCTGTCGATCGGCGAGCCCGACTTCCCCGCCCCCGCGCCGATCGTCGACGCGCTGGTCGACTCGATCAGGCGCGGCCGGAACGGCTACACCCCGTCGTCCGGCGAGCTGACGATCCGGAAGGCGATCGCGCGCCACGTCGAGCGGTACGCGAAGCGCCCGATCGGACCCGGCCAGGTCGTGTTCCTGCCCGGTGCCCAGGCGGCGCTGTTCGCGGTCTGCCTGGTGCTGGCCGAGCGCGGCGACGAGATCCTGCTGCCCGAGCCGTCGTACGCGACGTACGAGGGCGTGATGGCGGCGACCGGCGCGTCGGTGGTGCACGTGCCGCTGCACGCCGCACGCGATTTCCATCTCGACCCGGCCGACGTCGCGACACGGATCACCGACCGGACGCGCCTGCTGATCCTCAACTCGCCGCACAATCCGTCCGGCGCGTGCCTGCGGCCCGAGACGCTCGCGCACCTCGGCGAGCTGTGTCGCGAGCACGACCTGTGGCTGGTCGCCGACGAGGTGTACGCCGACCTGGTGTACGAGGGCGAGCACGCCAGCGCGCTCGCGATCGAAGGCTGCGAGGACCGGGTTGCGATCGTCGGCTCGCTGTCGAAATCGCACGCCATGACCGGGTTCCGGCATGGCTGGGTGGTCGGTCCGACCGAGCTGGTCGAGCACGTCGACACGCTCCTGCAGTCGATGCTGTTCGGCTCGCCGCCGTTCGTGCAGGACGCCGGCGTCGCTGCGCTGACCGGCTCGCAGGCGCCGACCGACATGATGCGCGCCGCCTACCGGCGCCGGGCACGGGTGGTGGTCGACGCGCTCCGCGACGTGGAGGGCATCTCGACGCACGAGCCCGAGGCGGGCATGTTCGTGATGGCCGACATCCGCGCCACGGGAATGTCCGCGCTGGACTGGGCGATGGCGCTCCTCGAGAACCACGGTGTGTCGGTGACGCCGACCGAGGGCTTCGGGCCGTCGGGCGTCGGCCACGTCCGCATCGGGCTGGTCGCCGACGACGAGCGCCTGGTCGAGGCGTGCCGCCGGATCGCGGCCTTCCAGGCCACGCTCGCTCAGGCTCAGACCACCAGCGCGTAGTCCATAGTGTTGAGGTTCCGGCAGCCGTCGGCCGTCAGGATCACGTGGTCCTCGATGCGGCAGCCGCCGACGCCCGGCCGGTAGAGCCCCGGCTCGATCGTCAGCGAGTCGCCCTCGGCGAGCTCTCCGAAGCCCTGCGTGCCGGCATTCGGCGGCTCGTGCACGTGGAAGCCGACGCCGTGCCCGAGCCCGTGGTTGAAGACCCACTCGGAGGCGTTCGGCAGCGTCGCGGCCGGGTGGATCTGCGACGGGTACCCGCGGTCGCGGAACAGGTCGGAGACGAGGATCTGCAGCTCGCGTCCCGTGATGCCCGGCCGCGCGGAGGCGATCGCGAGCCGGATCGCCGCGTCACAGGCGGCGTGCACCTCGGCCACCTCGTCGGACGGCTGGCCAACGCAGAACGTGCGCGTCATGTCGCCGTAGACGCGCGTCGCCTCGTCGCGCGGGAACAGGTCGAAGACGATCGGTTCCCCGGCCCGCAGCGGGCCGGAACCGTGCTCGTGCGGGTCGGAGCCCTGCGGGCCGCCGGCCGCTATCGGCGTGGCCGGCTCGATGCCGTTCGCGACCCAGTGCAGCTGGATGATGGAGCGCAGCCGCTCCGACGTCAGCGCCGTGCCGTCAAGCATCAGGCCGCGGTCGCCGGCCACGTCGCAACGGCGCAGCGTGGCGCGGACGAGCTCCATCGCGATCTCGGTCTCGCGCTGCACCGCCTGCAGCAGCTCGACGTCGGCGGCCGACTTGGTGCGGCGCCGCGTCGCGATCGTCTCCTCGTCGTCGAGGCGGACGGCGATGCCGTTGGCGCGCAGGTGGTCGGCCTCGTCGAGCGGGAACCAGTACGGCACCCGGACGGCGTCCAGGCCCGCCCGGCGCACACTGTTCAGCGCGCGCGCCAGCCGCAGGTCCCGCTCGCGGCCACCGGCGGCGCGCTCGGCGGCCACCACCTCTTCCAGCGCCCACACCTCGGTGGCCGGGCTGGAGCGCTTGGCGAGCCCGACGTCGAAGCCCGTGACGACGAGGATCCGGCGATCGCCGGCCTCGAGCCACAGCACCGGATCGGCGGTCAGAAAGCGCGTCGCGGCGTACATGTCGCCGTTCGCCGCCGTCTCGGCGACGAGGAGCAGTCCCTCAGGCATGCGCCGGACCATAGCGAGGGGCGACCGCGCAGCGCGCGGCGCCCCTCGGGTGGAGCTACTTGCCCTTGGGCAGCCTGATCTGGAGTTGCTCGCCGTCCTCGGCGTGCGTGCCCTTGTTCGTGACGAGCAGCGAGTTCGAGCGGCTGTCGAACTCGATGCCGCCCGGCTCGGATGACAAGTCCGTCACATGTCTTGCGCCGTTTTTCACGGCCCGGCTGGCAATTCGGCGCGTTTTCTATTGAATTCTGCTAGAGGTAGCTCCGTTCCTTTTGAAATCGGCTGGTACGGTGAGACCCGGATACGACAGCCCAGGGGTTCGTGCCGGCCCACCATCGACGGAGTCGGCGTGGCGCGTTCCCTGCCCGCTTCCGACTGCCGCGACGGCGTTCGGCAGCAGACGAAAGGATCCCGCTCGATGCTGCCTGCAGCATTCGCGCCGGTCGCAGCCGTACTGGCCACGACCGGTGTTCCGCACGCCGAAGTTCCCGCTCCCAGCCCGGGAGCACGGGTCGTCGCGATCGCGCGCACGTTCCTGCACACGCCGTACTCCTGGGGCGGCGAGAGCCGCCGCAGCGGCGTTGACTGCTCCGGGCTCGTGGTCGCCGTCTATCGCAAGCTCGGCGTCGAGCTCCCGCACCAGTCCGACCAGCTGTGGCACTCGCTGTACCGCGTGAAGCACCTCCGGAAGGGCGACGTGCTCGCGTTCGGCAGCGGCGGGTCCTCCGGCCACGTCGGCATCTACATCGGCCACGGCCGGTTCATCCACGCCGTCGGCCGGGGCAAGGGTGTCCGGATCGGCTACCTGCACGGCTCGCACGCCCACCGCGGCTACCTGGGCGCGGTGCGCCCGAAACTCAAGCTACGCGCTGCCCGCAAGGCGGGCGACGCCGTCAAGCATGCGAGCACCGTCGGCTTCCGTCGTGAGTGGATTCATGACCGTGATCCGCAGTACGGGGTGGCCTTCTAGGCGCGTGAGCGTGATCCACCCCTCGCCGGTCGCGTTGTAGGCCGGCCGCAGGCGCGCGTTCAGGTCGTCGTCGCCGACGTGCCGGAAGCAGAGGATGTTGCACTCCGGCTCGTTGACCGGCTCGAACGACGGGTGTTCGACGACGTGTTCCCAGATGGCGTGCGTGGTCGCGCAGAGGTGGTCGTAGACGGCCGCGAACCCCTCGGTGCCGTACCGCTGCCACGCGATCCACAGCTTCAGCGAGTCGCCGCGGCGCGAGCACTGGAACGAGCGGACGCCCATGTCGACGGGCCGCGCCGCGCGGTCGTGAAACAGGTACGGGGCGCTCTGTGCGAAGGCCGCGTCGAGGTCGCCCTCGTCAGCCATCAGGAGCGCGCTGGCCGCGAGCGGCATCAGCATCATCTTGTGGGGATCCCACGCCAGCGAGCGCACCCGTTCGACGCCGGCCATGCGGTGGCGGTGGGTCGGTGACAGCAGCGCCGAGGCGCCGTGCGCACCGTCGACGTGCAGCCAGATGCCGCGGGCCGCGCAGATCTGCCCGATCGCGTCGAGGTCGTCGAACGCGCCGACCGCGGTCGATCCGGACGTCGCGACGACGGCCATCACGGTGCGGCTCTCGGCCGCGAGCAGCGACTCGAGAGCGCCGGGATCCATGGCCCGGCGCTCGTCGGACGGCACGCGGATGACGTTGCGGGCGCCGATGCCGAGCAACGCGACAGCCCGGGCGACGGAGTAGTGCGCGTGCTCCGAGCAGTACACGACCGCCTCGCCACCGCGCACGCCCTCCTCCCAGGCGTGCGGCAGTGCCCGCGCGCGGGCCGCCGCCAGCCCGCTGAACGTGGCCTCGGTGGCGCCGACCGTGAACGCGCCGCCGGCCTCCGGGCCGAGGCCGGCGAAGTCGGCCAGCCAGCGCACGAGGCGGCGCTCGATCGACGTGGTGGCGGCCGACAGCTCTGCCACGGCGTGCGACGGGTTGAGGGCCGCGATCAGCGGCTCCGACCACATCGCGGCCGGCAGCGGCACCGACAGCTGGTGACCCATGTGCATCGGATCGTGCAGCCACACCGCGTTCGGCAGCACGCGGCGGCGCACGTCGTCGAGCACGTCGTCGAGCGCGCGGCCGGTGGCGGGCGGCGGCTCGTCGAAGGCTGCGATCACGTCGGCCAGCGGCGGCGGCACGGGCGCCGCCACGTCGCGCGAGCGGGCCATCTCGAGGTACTCCTCGACCAGGTCGACGAACGCGTGGCCCGCCCCGAGGTCGGCCGTCATCTCGGGCGGAATCACGGCTTGCGACCCGTCGCAACCAGAAACACCTCGACGCTGTGGGCGCGCACGCCGTCGGGCCGCAGCGTCTTCAGCGTCGCGTAGCGCTCCTTGATGAGAGCTCGGACGGCGTCGTACTCGCCACCCATGAACAGCTTCGCGACCAGCGCCGAGCCGGGCTTCGCGAGGGCGTCGGCGACGGCGATCGCGCGTTCCACGAGGGCCGCCGAGCGGATCGCGTCGGTGGAGCGCGAGCCGGTGGTGGATGGCGCCATGTCGGACAGCACCACGTCATACGGAGCGAAGGCCGCGAGGTCGTCGTTCGCCACCTCGAAGGCGTCGCCCTGGATGGTGCGCGCGTTGTCCGGCAGCGCGATCGTGATCGGCGTCAGGTCGATCGCGAGCACCCGGCCCCGCGGCCCCACCTTGCCGGCCGCGTACATCGTCCAGGAGCCGGGCGCAGCCCCCAGGTCGAGCACGTGCATGCCCTGCTTGAGCAGCCGGGCGCGGTGATCGATGTCCTCGAGCTTGAAGACGGAGCGCGCCGGAAAGCCGCGTTCGCGGGCCCGCTTCGTGTAGCCATCGGCCTTCTGGTACGGGTTCCCACGGTTGGCCACGGCCGGAAGCGTAGCTTGCGGACCGGAACGGGATAATGTATACAACTCGCATGGCGCCGGAGCTGACGCTCGACCAGGTCGATCTGCTCGACCAGGACCTCTTCGCCGAACGCGAGCCGTGGGACGTGTTCGCCCTGCTTCAGCGCGAGGCACCCGTCTACTGGCACGCCGGCCCCGAGGAGGGCGAGGGGTTCTGGTGCGTCACGCGGTACGACGACCTCGTGCACGTGCTGAAGAACGCAAAGCTCTACTCGTCGGAGGCGAACGGCTCGGCGCAGATCGAGTGGATGGAGCCCGACGTGCTGGAGGCACGGCGCAACTTCATGGAGACTGACGCGCCCCGTCACACGGCGTGGCGCCGCCAGTTCGCCCGGTCCTTCACGCCGCGCGCGGTCGCCGACTACGCCGACTTCCTGCGCGAGCTGACCGGGCAGATGCTGGACGACGCGATCGACCGGGGCGAGGTCGAGTTCGTCCACGAGATCGCCGCGGTGATCCCGATCCGGGCGCTCGGGCACATGCTGGGCGTTCCGGAGGAGCTGCTCGGGCGGCTCGTCGAGCTGGGCGACCGGATGATCATCGACACCGACCCGGAGATCGCCCACGTGCTCGCCGGTTCGCCCGAGGCCGAGGCGTTCAAGTATCAGCCGTTCGGCTCGGAGGCCGCTGCGGAGCTGTGCGCGCTCGGCCGTCCGCTGATCGCAGAGCGCCAGACGTGCCCGCGTGACGACGTGCTGTCGATCCTCGCGAACATGGAGATCGACGGCCAGCCGCTGTCGCAGGTCGAGCTCGACAACAACTTCGCGCTGTTCATCGTCGCCGGCAACGAGACGACCCGTCAGGGCATGGCGCTGGGGCTGTTGCAGCTGATCGCGAACCCGTGGGCGATGGACGAGCTGCGGGCCGATCCGACGCTCTACCCGACCGCGATCGACGAGCTGCTGCGGCTCGCGTCGCCCGTCTGGCACTTCCGCCGGACGGCCACCGAGGACACCGAGCTGAACGGCGTGAAGATCGCCAGGGGCGAGCGGGTCGTGGTGTGGTTCGCGGCGGCCAACCGTGATCCCGACGTCTTTCCGGAGCCCGACCGGTTGGTGCTGACGCGCAAGCGCGACGAGCACGCGTCGTTCGGTCGCGGCGGGCCGCACTTCTGCATCGGGGCCCACCTGGCGCGGCTCGAGATCGCGATCATGGTCGAGGAGCTCGTGAAGCGGGTCGACAGAGTCGAGCTGGTGGCGCCGCCGCGCCGCCTGCGGTCGAACTTCACCAACGGCCTCAAGGAGATGCGCGTCCGCTTCACGCGGCGCGAGGCCTGAGCCTAGGCCAGCAGCTCGAAGATGCGCTTCGCACGGCGGGCGATCTCGCCGTCGTCGACCGGCAGCGGCTCGGTCAGATCGGGTGCGAACGGCGCCATCGCCTCGTGGGCCGCGGCGGTGAAGTGGACGGTGCCGTCGGCGTCGATGTGGTCGACGCCGTCTCCGTGCGCGATGCGCTGACAGAAGGCCGTCGCCTCGTCGAGGTCGACGCCGGGCGGCAGGTCCAGCTCGATCTGGCCGGCGTCGATGCGCACCGGGAAGCCACCCGGCAGACCGAACGGCGCCGGCGTCGACCAGCGCAGCGGCTCGGCGTCGGGCAGCAGGGCGAGCAGCACCGGCAGCGCGGCCGCAGCGGTGACGTGGTTGTAGCGCAGGCCGGGCGCCATCGGAGGCGCGCCGTACGCGAGGTCGTCGGCACGCGAGCCCTCCTCGCCGACGTACACCCGCGGGCCGTCGGCGGGATCGGCGGGGGCCACCGACCCCATCACGCCGTACACGTGGTTGTGGTGCCCGACGACGCGCAGGAAGGGTGCCGGACCGTCGCCGTTGCGGCTCCGCCACGTGGCCCGCGAACGCACCAGCAGCATCGACACGTTGCCGAGGCCGACGGTCGGCGTCAGACCGAGCCGGTCAAGGATCGGGTGCGTGATGTCGGGCAGCGAGATGTTCGCGACCGGGCCGGCATAGCCGATCTCGCGCACCGCGCGCATCGCAGCGAGCAGGCACGGCAGCTGGAACGGAAGCCGGATCGCGAGGCCCGCCGAGTTGAGGGCCCGGGCGACAGGATCGTCGCGGCCGACCAGCGCCCACGGGCTCTGCAGCGCCGCTGCCTGGATCACGAGATCGGGAGCGAGGTCGCGGAGGAGCCGCTCGAACGAGTACTGGTCGCGCGGCTCCGCCTCGACCGCCCGCACACGCACGTCGCACGAGCTAACGAGCGCCGCGGCCTTCTCGCGCAGACCCGACCCGGCCACGTCGACGAGCACCAGCTCGCGCACCTTGCCGGAGGCCGCGAGGCCGGCGGCGAACCGCTCGCCCATGTCGCCCGCGCCGATCAGGAGGACCTGGCTCATCGGCCGAGGATACCGGGATCGTGACTGCTGGTCTACGAGCGGATGCCGGGCGTCTGCGATCGGAGGCGGCTGCTCGTTCGCCCTACGGCAGACACAGCCGGCCCGGCGCCCCGCCCCGGGCTGCGGCGCAGAGGCGACCCATCGCAAGCCGGCGAACGCCTCACCAGCGCTCCTCCCAGCACCCAATACCTCATCCAAAATCCGCGGCACCAAACGCAGACTCGCCCGGCGCCGCCCGAAGCAGCTCAGCCCGAAGGCTGCGATCCGCCACGCCCCGGATCCGGATGAGGTCACCACCTGGCACTTGAGACGTCCCCCTGTCGCCTCCGCGCATGCGGCTCTTCACGGCAACCGACGAAAGCTGCACACCGCCGCCGCTGCACCCGCGCACGCCTTGCGTCTGCAATCCGACCCGGCCGCTCGTCCGACCTACCGCAGACATGCCCGGCCTGGCGCACGCCCCGGGCAGCAGCGCAAACCCGACCCATCGCAAGCCGTCGACCCCATCCAACATCCGCGGCACCAACCGCAGCCCCGCCCGGCGCGCCCCGACCTACGGCAGACGTCGCGCGCACTCGAGGCGGGCGACCTTCTTCGAGCGCCCTAGCGACGCTCGATGGCGAGGCCCGCCCGGTAGGCGCCGACGATGTCCTCATGCGTCCACGGGCCTGGCTCGACCGGGATCCATGCCTCGCGGCACCGGACCGCCAGCTGCTCGACGTCCTCGTCGCGGACACCCGACTCGCGCATCGTCGGGAAGCCCGTCTCGGCCAGGATCTCCCGCACGGCCCGCACCGCCCGCGAGCCGTCGCGCGTGCCGTCGGCCGGCGCTCCCAGCGCGTCGGCGATACGCTCGAACCGCTCCGGGACATGGCGCCGGTCGACGTCCATCGACTCGGCCAGCACCAGGCCGATCGTGAGGCCGTGCGGCAGGTGGTAGAGCGTCCCGAGCGGCTCGCCGAGCGCGTGCTCGGTGCCGGCCTCCGAGATGTTCATCGCGAGCCCGGCCATCATCGAGCCGAGCGCCATCAGGTTGCGCGAGGCCGCATCGGGCTGCCGCACGACGGCACGCATCGCGAGGCCGGAGATGCGCGTCGCCTCCAGTCCGACAGCGTCGCCGATCGGCGTCCGGGCCGCGACCACCACGGCCGCCAGCGCCTGCGCGAGCGCGTCGGCCGCCGTGTACAGCGTCGGCAGCGGCGGCAGCGCGTGCGTGAGCAGCGGATCGACCAACGCCCAGTCGGCACGGTTGTTCGGGTGCGCGCCGGAGATCTTGTGGCCCTCGTGGTACATGACGGCGCCGCCGGTGACCTCCGAGCCCGTGCCCGACGTGGTCGGCATCGTGACCAGGCGGTACGGGCTCGGCGGGATCGGCTCGACGTGCTCGCCCGGCCAGCAGAAGCGCCTGATCGGCGCGCCGAAGGCCGCCACGATCCGCGCGCCCTTGGCGGTATCGAGCGCCGAGCCGCCGCCGATCGCGACGACCACGTCACAGCCCGAATCCCTCAGCGCCTCACCGCACGCCTCAACGCTCTCGCAGGTCGGCTCCTGCCGCGCGATCTCGTACACGGTCGCTCCCGCCGGCACGGGCGGATCGGGGACGTTCGGGTCGAGCACCACGAACGGCTTCGTCAGCCCGGCGTCGGCCAGAATCTGCGGGAGCTCGTCGGCGACGCCGTCGCCGAACCGGATCCGCACCGGCAGGTAGCCGGAGAACGGGCCCTCGCCCGTCACGGCCACGAGATCGGATGTCCGTCGCTGGCGTAGACGCCGTCGCATCTGGGCGAACCCGAGGCGACGCCGGAAATGGGCGCGACGAGCGCCCGGGTCACGAAGATCTGGGCGCGGAATCCGAACAGGGCGGTCTCTCCGGTCTCGAGCGGACGGGGCTGGTCGAGCATCGCGTGGTAGTCGATCATGGTCGCCGGCACCAGCTCGGCAGCGACCTGTGTGGCCGAGGCGGCCTCGCGGCCGACCAGGGCCTGCACCGGGTAGTCGGGGAAGATCGGGTCGATGTAGAAGCCGTTGCCGAACACGTAGGCCTCGCCGCCGTGGTGGTGCGCGACCTCGCTCACGTAGGCGATCGCCGGCACCTCGGGCAGGTCGCGTACGAGGTGCAGAGCGGTGGTGCCGGTGAGCCCGTGGCCGGGCTCGACCTGCGTCGCGCCGTGGTCGGCGAGCAGCTGCAGGAGCTCGGTCGACGTCGTGCCCGGCGCGTTGATCGCCGGCGTGAACCCCGCGTCGCGCAGGCGCTCGGCCGCGCGCTCCAGCGTGCCCAGGTTCGGCGTCGGCCGCACGTCGCGCGACGTGGCGTCGTACAGCAGCGCCGGGAACGTGGTGATGCCGGCGAAGCGAGCGCCCTCGAGCTGCTCGAACGCGGTCGCGACCTCGACGATGTCGGCAGCGTCGAAGCCGCCCTCCTGGTTGCGGTAGAACGTGTCGCCGTCCGCGGCGATGCGCGCCAGCAGGCCCTGTGTGCGACCCGCACGCGCCGAGGCGGCGGCGGCCTCACGGGCCTTGTCGTGCGTGAACACCGTCCACACGTCGGGCGCGTAGGATGCCGCGCGGTCAGCCTCGGCGAACGGCACCTGCACGAGGTGGCCGAGATGGCCGACGCGCGCTCCGGCGGCGACCACGGCCCGGGCACACGCCATGTCGACGGCGACGAAGCGGTCGATGCCGCCCCGCCCCACGGCGTCGATCAGCTCCGGGTTGCGGCCGACCTGCTTCGTCATCGCGAACATCTCGAGCCCGAGCCGATCGGCCTCGGTCTGCAGGGCGCGCGCGTTCGCCTCGATCGCGTCGAGGTCGAGCACGTATGCGCCGGCCGGGATCTGACCGGCCTGGTGCAACGCGAACACCGCCTCGACGAACGCCGGGTTCCGCCTGCGCAGAAGGTCGAGGAACATCAGGTGAACACGACGCGCGGCAGGCACATGCCGACGTTCCACATGCCCATGTCGACGATCTCGTAGATCTTCAGGTCGCCGGCCAGGCTGCAGAGCATGTACGCCATCCGCGGCTCGAGGCCGTGCTCGTGACCGAGCAGCTCGATCATCTGGCGCACCGCCATCCGCGCGCCCTCCATCAGGTCGGGCGCGATGCCGGTGGTGCCGTAGTAGCCGGCGACGTCGCTGCGCGGCGTCAGCGAACCGGGCGGCGTCACGAACCACGGCGGCGTCGAACGGCCCTTGACGAGCCCGAACCGCAGCGTCGCCTTCATGCCGCACTCGATGGCGGCGACGCACACCTCGCCGTCGCCCTGCGCGGCGTGCGGGTCGCCGAACGAGAACTTGCCGCCGGGCACGTGTACCGGCAGGTAGAGCTTCGTGCCGACGATCAGGTGCCGCGTGTCGATGTTGCCGCCACCCTCGTGCGGCGGGAAGGGTGCGAACTGGCCCGGCCGGTTGGGTGCCGTGCCCATAGTGCCGCAGAACGGGACGATCGGGATCTCGACACCGGGACATAGCGTCGTGGTCGAGCCGCCGGTCAGATCGAAGTGGTGCACGTACGGCTCGGTGAAGTCGTCGGGCAAGAGTCCGGCGCCCTCGAGGAGCGCGCACCAGCCGTACGGGCCGGTCTCGAGCGACAGGATCTCGACCTCGATCTGATCGCCCACCTCAGCGCCCGCGACGTCGATCGGGCCAGCCAGGTTGTAGAGCGTGTCGAAGTCGAACGCGCAGTCGGCATACGTGTAGCCGGCGGCGATCTGGCGCTCCCCGGCCATCAGCAGATCGAAGTGGACGACGTCCCCCGGCTCAACCGTGAGGGCGCTGGGGATCTCGCGATCCCATACGTGGTGGTAGACGTCTGGATCGAAGACATGCTCGGCCATGCGCGGCATCGTCGCACGACGGCGCCGTCCGATCCACCCGTGCCGGTCTCGACCGTCGCCGGCCTCGCCGCCGGCGCCGCGTGATCGTTGCTAGATCACCTCGGCGTACCGCGCGCAGGCCTCGGCCGGCGTCAGGTCGCGCACCTCGGCGAGCTCCGTCGCCTTGAGCGAGCGGTAGCAGTCCCACAGGTCGTCGGGCAGCCAGCCGCGCAGGAACGCGTCCTCCTCGACGGCGGCCAGCGCCGACTCCAGGTCGGCCGGGAGCGGGCGTGCGCCGAACGCGGCCAGCTCGCCGGCGGAGAGCTCGTTGGGGTCGCGGTCGAGCAGCAGCGGCGTCTCCAGCTTGCCACGGATGCCGGCCAGGCCGGCGCGCACCAGCAGCGCGAGCGCCAGGTGGGGCGACGCGGTGCCGTCCATCGCGCGAGACTCGATGTTGAACTGGCGCGACAGGTCACCCCCGGCCAGCTCGGCGACCGGGCAGATGCGCACCGCGCACTCCCGGTTCCGGTAGCCGAGAGCGCCGGTGCCGGCGCTCCAGCGGTGCGGCGTGAGCCGCAGGTAGGAGATGGCGCTGGGCGCCGTGAACGCCAGCAGTGCCGGCAGGTGGCGCAGCATGCCTGCCGCGAACGCCCCGCCGAGCTGCGACAGGGCGCCCGGCTGGACAGCGTCGTAGAGCGCGTTTCGCCCCTCGTCGTCGAGCAGGCTGATGTGCACGTGCACGCCGTTGCCGATGCCGTCCGGGTCGGGCAGCGGCGAGAACGAGGCACGCCGCCCGAGCCGCCGTGCAACCTCGCGAACGACCTCCTTGACCACTGCCGCGCGGTCGGCCGCTCCGATGCCCTCGGTCGGCCTGACGAGCACCTCCCACTGATTCGGGCCGTACTCGGGGAGGATCATCTCGGGGTCGGCGCCGGCCTGCCGGAGCGCCGCCATCACGTCGCCGGCGAACGGCTCGGCGACCCGCTGGGCGGCGAGCGTGAAGGGTCCTTCGATCGGGCCGTCGCGGGCATCGAGGACGAACTCGTGCTCGAACGACGCCATCAGCCGCAGGCCGGTCTCGGCACGCAGATCGTCGAGCGCGTGGCGCAGGAACGTGCGCGGACACGCATCCCACGGCGCACCGTCGGTGTGCACGGCGTCGGACAGGACGAAGTCGAGCGGGCTGACGCCCTCCCACAGGTCGACCTGCACGCGCGTGGCCGGGTCGGGCAGCAACCGGCGATCGCCGACGGATCCCCACGGGTTCGGCTCTGCGAGCGGGCCGAAGCAGCAGATCGCCTGGTTCGCCGGCACCCAGCCGACGCCGGACCGGATCCGGTCGTCGAACGTGGCCGCCGGCACCGAGCGGCCGCGCACGAGCCCGGCCAGATCGCAGTAGGCGATCATCGTGAGTTCCTCGCTGGACATGGGCGGCAGCGTAGGCGAGGTCGATCGATCTGGCGTATCGCCGATACCATTCGGCACGTGGCCACGACCGACACAACCGCCTGGCGCACGCATGCCGGCGACGTGCTCCGGCAGACGGGGCACCGCTCGGCGGCCGCGCGCGAGCAGGTGCTCGACGCGCTGGCCGGCCGCGACTGCTGCGCGACGGCCCAGGACCTCGCCGACGACCTGCACCGCGACGGCAGCCGCGTCGGCACCGCGAGCATCTACCGCGCGCTCGAGCTCCTCGTCCGCCTCGGCCTCGTCCGCCGGCTCGAGATGGGCCACGGCACGGCCCGGTACGAGGCGGCGCACCCGAGCGGCGAGCACCACCACCACCTGGTCTGCGATCGGTGCGGGAAGGTCACGCAGTTCGAGGATCCCGAGCTGGAAGACGCGATCGAGCGGGCCGCAGCCCGGCTCGACTACGTCGTGGGCGCGCACGACGTGGTGCTACGCGGCGCGTGCCCCGACTGCGCGCGGGCCTAGCGCGACCGCCACCAGGTAGGCACCGACCAGGCACAGCGCGATCGACGCGCCGGCAGCCAGGCCCGCGTGGTACGACAGCTCGATTCCGGCCACGCTCGCGGTCAGCGCGACGGCGGCCGCGACGGCGAACATGGTTGGCAGCCGGCGCGCCACGAGCCGGGCGGTTGCAGCCGGCGCGACGAGGATCGCGACCACCAGCAGCGAGCCGAGCGCCTGCGTGCCGACCACCACCGCGGCGGCGATGCAGACCAGCAGCGCGATCTCGGTGACCCGCGGCCGGGCGCCGATCAGGCCGGCCGCGCCGCGGTCGAAGCCGACTGCGAGCAGCCGGTGGTGGAGCCCGACGAGCACCACCAGCAGCAGCGCGACGACCAGCGCCGTGACGACGAGGTCCTGCGGCTCGACGGCCAGCGCGTCACCGAACAGGAGGGCGTTCAGCCCGCGTGGCGTCGCGGGCGACAGGGCGAGGAGCACGCCGGCACCGAACGCCGTCGTCACGACCACCGCGGTCCCCGTATCGCGGTCGATGCCGCGGATTGACCCGACGGCCGCGATCGCGGCCGCCGCCACCAGCGCGCCGCCGGCGCCACCGAGCACGAGCGGGATGCCGAGCAGGCCGGCGGCCACGAGCCCGGGGAAGATCGCGTGCGACAGGCTCTCCGCGGCGTACGACAGGCCATGCAGGACGATCCAGCAGCCGACGCCGGCGGCCGCGATCCCGACCAGGGCCAGCTCGGCCAGGGCGAGCCGCACGAACCCCTCGTGGAACGGGGCCAGCGCCTCAGTCATGGTCGTGCCCGTGGTCGTGGTGGTGGGCCGGCAGGATCCCGCGGCTGCCGCCCGGCACCTCGACGATGTGGCCGCCGTAGGTCTCCTCCACCACGTCCCGGGTCAGCACCGCGTCGGGCGCGCCGAAGGCCACCTGGTGGTGGTTCAGGCACAGCACCCGATCCCAGGCCCGTGCCTGGTCGACGTCGTGGGTGGCGATCAGCAGGGCGTGGCCATCGGCGGCCAGCTCGTCGATCAGCTCCAGCGTGCGCGCCGCGCTCGGTGCGTCCATGCCGCTGAACGGCTCGTCCAGCAGCAGCAGGCGCGCCTGCTGCACCAGCGCGCGCGCCAGCAGCACGCGCTGGCGCTGGCCGCCGGACAGCTCGCCGAACCGGTCGCCCGCGCGGTCCTCGAGGCCGACGCGTCTCAGTGCCGCGAGCGCGGCGCGACGCTCGGCACGGCCCGGCGGACGCCACCACGGCAGCCGCGACAGCGTTCCCATCACGGCGACATCGAGCGCGCTCACCGGGTAGTCGAGCCGCGACCGTTCGGTCTGCGGCAGCACGCCCACGCGATCGCTGACGACGAGCGTCCCGGCCAGCGGGTCGAGCTGGCCGAGCACCGCCCGGAACAGCGTCGACTTACCGCCGCCGTTCGGTCCCAGCACACCGATCCGCTGGCCGGCCCGCACGGTGAAGGTCAGCCCGCGCAGCACCGGCCGCCCGCCGTAGCCGAGGGCGAGGTCGTTCGCGACGATCAGCGCGGCGTCGCTCATGAAGCCGCCGCCGTGCAGCGGACGGTGCCGCCGCTGAACCCGTCGGCCATCGCGTCCGCGTTCGCGAGCAGCATGCCGAGGTACGTCCCACCGGGCGAGCCCTCCGCGCCAAGGCCGTCGCCGTACAGCGTCAGATCGGCGCGCGCACCCGTCTCCCGCGCGATCTGCCGCGCGAGGCCGGGCGACAGCGACTCCTCCGGGAAGATCGCCTTCACGCCCGTCGAGCGGACGGTCGCGGCCAGGTCGGCGAGGTCGCCCGCCGACGGCTGGGCCTGGGTGGACTGCGACGGGATCACGGCACCGATCACGTGCACGCCGTAGCGGGCGGCGAAGTAGCCGAAGGCATCGTGGTCGGAGACCAGCTTGCGCTGCGCCACCGGCACGCGATCGAGACAGGTGGCGACGGCGCGGTCGGCAGCGTCGAGCTTCACGAGGTAGGCGTCGGCGTTCGCGCGGTAGGTCGCGGCGGCGGACGGGTTGGCGGCCGCCAGCGCGACGCGGATCGCATCCACCGCGTGGCGCGCGTTGCGCGGGTCGTGCCACCAGTGGGGGTCGAACGCCGACGCCCCGTGGCCCGAGTCCTCGCCCGGCAACCGCTGCGGCAGGCCCTGCGAGAGGTCGACCACCGGGGCGGCTCCGTCGGCCTGCGATAGGACGTCGCCCATCCAGTGGTCGAGGCCGTCGCCGCTCAGGAACACCACTTTCGCGTCCGCCGTCTGCTGCACGTCGGAGGGGCGCGGCTCGTACTCGTGCGGATCCGTGTTCGGGCGCAGCACCTGGTACACGGTGGCGCGGTCGCCGCCCACGGCGCGCGTCCAGTCGGCGATCACGGTGGTGGTCGCCACCACCGACGGCGCCGCGGGCGTTCCGGCCGGCGCCGAGGCGCCGCACGCCGCGAGCGCGACCGCCCCGGCGATCACGACCGCCGCGACGCGCGCCCGCACCGAGGCGACGACCGCGAACACGCCTCCGGCGAGCACGGCGATCGCAGCCCCGGGCGGGACGTTGAACTCGACCGCCAGCCACATCCCGGCGACGCCCTCGGCGGCCGCGAGCAGCATCGTCCACCGCTGCCACGGCGCCAGACGCTGCACGAGGAGGCGCGTGGTCGCAGCGGGAACCAGCAGCAGCGAGGTCGTCAGCAGCGCGCCGACCGCCGCGAGCGCGGCCACCGAGGTGAGGGCGATGGCGCCGTACAGGAGCGCGTCGGGCACGCGCGATCGCAGGCCGATCGACCGCGCCGCTCCCTCGTCGAACCCGGCGGCGAGCCACGCACGGCCGGCCACCGATGCGGCGACCACCACGACGACGAGCGTGATCAGGGCCAGCAGGACATCGCCGTTGTCGATCAGCAGCAGGCTGCCGAACAGCAGCGAGTCGACGGACGCGGCGGAGTGGAAGACATCGCTCGCCAGCAGCACGCCCGCCGCCAGCGCGCCGACGAGGACGATCGCGGTCAGGGAGTCGGTGCCACCCGCGCGACGGCGGCGCAGGGCCTCGAGCGACCCGGCGAACAGCACGGCAACGCCGAACGCGCCCAGCGCCGGCGCGAAGCCGAGCCCGGCTGCGAGCACCAGCCCGGGAAACGCCGCGGTGCCGACCGCGTGGGCGTAGAACGACAGTCCGCGCAGCACCACCCAGGTGCCGACGATGCCGGAGGCCACGGCGAGCAGGGCGATCTCGACCAGCCCTCGCTGGACGAACTGCAGGGTGAACGGATGGAGCACCGAGCGAGAGGCTACCGAAAACGAGACTGATTATCAAAAGCGACCCGGCGTCAGGAAACGGCGAGGCGCTCCACGATCAGCGCGCGGAAGCGCTCGGTGTCCGCCGCGACGGCGATGCGCGCGTTCGCGGGCCCGGTCTGGCCGCGTCGATCGGCCAGCGTGGCGCCGCGCGAGACGTCCCGTGTGCAATCGATCTCGACGCGCGCGTCGACCTGGTCGACGATCGACTCGTCGAGCAGCACCGCGACGGCCAGCGGGTCGTGCAGGCGGCACTCCTCCACGCCGTACGCGCCGTGATAGAAGCGCAGGTAGTACGACAGCATCGCCGCCGCCTCCGGTGCCAGCCGGGCGATCTCGGACGGGCCGACCGTCGCGTCCCGGGTGGCATCGAGCGGCACGATCACGAGCTCGAGGCCGGCCTGCAGCACCCGCGCCGCCGCCTCCGGATCCCACCAGGCGTTGAACTCCGCCGCCGGGGTGACGTTGCCGCCGCTGAACCCTCCGCCCATCCAGACCAGCCGCTCGATGCCGCGCACCGCCTCCGGGCGCCGGGCAAGCGCCAGCGCGACGTTGGTGAGCGGTCCGATCGCAACCACGGTGACGCCGTCGAGCGTACCGAGGACGTCTGCGGCGTGGCGACCGTCGACGCAGCCGGTCGGATCGCCGAGGCCGGCATCGCCGAGCCCGTCGGCGCCGTGGACGGCCGTTGCCCGCTGCTCGACAGGCCAGACCAGCGGCCTCCCCGCGCCGGCGCTGACCGGGATGTCGGCACGGCCGGCGAGCTCGAGCACGCGCAGCGCGTTCGGCGCGGTGCGCTCGAGGCCGACGTTGCCGCCGACGGCCGTGACGGCCTCTAGCGACAGCTCTGGGCCGGCAACGGCGAGCAGCAGGGCAATGGCATCGTCGATGCCCGGGTCGCAGTCGATCACGAGACGCGTAGGGGCCATTCGGAGACTGTATCTTGGGCTTCCGATGAACGACCGCAGCGATCCCGCCCCTGCGCGCGACCGGTTCGCGCTGCCGCCCGAGGTCTACCTCGCCGGCAACTCCCTCGGCCTGCAGCCACTCGCCGCCCGCGACGAGATCACGCGCCGGGTCGACGAGTGGGCGACCCTCGCCGTCGAGGGCTGGGTGGAGGCCGGCTGGCTCGATGCGGCCGACCGGCTGCGAGCGCCGCTGGCACGGATCGTCGGAGCCGAACCGGGCGACATCGCGGTCATGAACTCGCTCAGCGTCAACCTGCACCTGCTGCTGGCCGCGCTGTACCGGCCGACGGCGGAGCGGTTCCGGATCGCGATCGACGACGACGCGTTCCCGTCCGACTCGCACGTCGCCGCGAGCCACGTCCGCTGGCACGGGCTCGATCCGGCCGTCGCCGTCACCCGCGACGCCGGTGCGATCGACGAGACCGTGGCGGTCGTGCTGCTGGCCGGCGTGTCGTACCTGACCGGCGCGGCCGCTGATATCGCCGCGATCACCGCCGCGGCGCACGCGGCCGGTGCGGTCGTGCTGGTCGACCTCGCGCACGCGGCCGGCAACATGCCACTCGACCTGCGCTCCTGCGACGTGGACGCGGCGGCGTGGTGCACGTACAAGTACCTCAACGGCGGGCCGGGAGCGCCCGGCGCGATCTTCGTCAACGAGCGCCACCACGACGCGCCGCGGCTGGCGGGCTGGTGGGGCGTCGCCGCCGCCGAGCGATTCCGCATGGAGCCCGACTTCGTGGCCGGTTCCGGCGCGGGCGGATTTGCGCTGTCGACGCCGTCGGTGCTCGCGATGGCCCCGCTGGCGGCGTCGCTGGAGCTGTTCGACGAGATCGGCTTCGCCGCGCTGCGGGAGCGATCGGTGCGGCTCACGGCGATGCTCGAGGCGCGGCTCGATGCCATCGCCGGCGTCGAGCTGCTGACGCCCCGCGACCCGGCGCGGCGCGGCTGCCAGCTATCGGTGCGCGTGCCCGAGGCGCGCATGCTGGCCGGCCGGCTGCGGACCGAGCACGGCGTGATCTGCGACTTCCGCGAGCCCGACGTGCTGCGGTTCGCGCCCGTGCCGCTGATCACGAGCTACGCCGACTGCGCACGGGCGGCCGAGGCGCTCACCGCCGTGCTCGCATGAGATATGGCGAGCATCCCGAGCAGGTGGTCGACGTGACCGGCGACGGGCCGACCGTGGCGATCGTGCACGGTGGCTGCTGGCGCGCGCAGTACGACCGGACGCAGTGCGGCCCGATCGCCGGCGACCTGGCAGCGCTGGGCTACCGGGTGGCGAACGTGGAGTACCGCCGCCTCGACGCCGGAGGCACCTGGCCGGAGCCGCTCGACGACGTGCTGGCCGCGGTGGACGCCACCGGCGCGGAGCTGGTCGTCGGCCACTCGGCGGGCGGCCACCTGGCGCTGCTCGTGGCGGCGGCCCGCGGCCTACCGGCCGTGGCCCAGGCGCCGGTGGCGGACCTCCGCCGAGCCGTCGAGCTGGGCGCGTGCCAGGGCGCGGCCGAGCGGCTGATCGTCGCCGGCGCGCCCTCTCCCGTCGGACGTCCGCCCGTTGTTCCGCACCTCGTCGTCCACGGCGACGCCGACCGTCACGTGCCGGTCGCGATCGGCCGCGAGTACGCGGCCGTCGCCGCGGCGTGCGAGTACGTCGAGCTGGCCGGCTGCGGCCACATGGAGCACATCGATCCGGCGGAGCCCGCATGGGCGGCCGCGCGGGCGTGGATCAGCGAGCGGCTGCCACCAGGCAGAGGATCTCGAACAGCAGGTTCGCCGCGTTCGTGACCGTGATGCCGCCGACATCGAGCGGCGGCGACACCTCGGACACGTCGCCGCCGACGATGTTGAGGCCGTGCATGCCGCGCAGGATCACCTGCGAGTCGCGCATCGAGAAGCCGCCCGGCTCCATCACGGCCGTGCCCGGCGCCTGGGTCGGATCGAGGCCGTCGATGTCGTACGTCACGTAGGTCGGGCCGGAGCCGACGACGCGCCGGATCTCGGCGATCGCGGCCGCACGTCCCATCTCGTCGTACTCGTCGTAGGTGATCACGCGCATGCCGGCCTCCTCGGCGTACGCGAAGTCGTCGCCGTCCCAGAGGCTGCCGCGGAGGCCGATCTGCACGCAACGGCGCGGATCGATCAGGCCCTCCTCGCAGGCCCGCCGCATGGTCGTGGCGTGGGTGATCTTGCGGCCGTAGAACTCGTCCAGCGTGTCGGAGTGCGAGTCGAACTGGACGACGCCGAACGGCGTCCCGTCGTACAGGCCGCGCAGGCACGGCAGCGTGATCAGATGGTCACCGCCGCACGCGATGGGCGCTGCGCCGTGCTCGCGGAGTTCGCGCACGTACGCCGTCATCGCGTCGACGGCGCCGTCGAAGTCGTACGGATGGACGTTGACGTCGCCGACGTCGGCCACCTGGCAGAGCGCGAAGGGGTTGACCCTGGTCGTCGGGTTGACGCGGCGGATGACGCGCGACGCCTCGCGGACGGCGGCCGGTGCGTGCCGGGAGCCGGGCCGGTAGGCCAGGCCGAGGTCGAACGGGATGCCGAACAGCGCGATGTCGACGCGGTCGAGGTCGGCGATGCGCGGGGCGCGCATGAACGTCGCGATGTCGACGAAGCGGGCCACCTGCCCGGAGTCGATGGGAAGCTCGTGTGCCACGCTGCGCATGATCGCAGCGATCGGCCCGGACCGCCACGCGCCGGCGTGCAGCTACGTGACGGTGGGAGCTACGTAACGGTGGGAACCGTGCCGACGGTGACCGAGCCGCGGCGGATCGCGTCGCGACCCATTGCCACCAGACGGTCCTCGGCGAAGCTCATGCCGGACGGCGTCAGGCGGTACATCCGGCGGACGCGGCCACCGCGGTCATCGGGAAGCTCCCAATGGTCCTCGAGGTACTCGTCGTCGGCCAGGCGCAGCAACGCCGGATACAGCGTGCCGGTCGGAATGCCCGCGTCTTTCGCGAGCTCGTAGCCATAGCGCCACATGCCCGGATCCCGCATGAAGGCGGCGAGCAGACGGTCGATCTGGCGGCTGGAGTGGCGCGGGCGTCCCATTGGCAATTCCTCTCGGCAGTGAGGTTCGCCGACATGAGTGCGACTCCTTCCGAGCGCCGCTACTGCTTCTTGTACGGCCTGCCGGCGGCCGCCGGCGCACGCGATCGGCCGACCAGGCCGACCAGCGCAACCAGCGTGAAGACGTAGGGCAGCGCGTTCACCAGCGTGGCGTTCACGCCGGCCGCCGTCTGCAGGACGTTGCCGAGTGCGCTCGCAAATCCGAACAGCAGCGCGGCCCACAGGACGCCGAACGGCCGCCAGTTGCCGAACACCACCGCGGCCAGGGCGATGAACCCGCGACCGTTCGTCATGTTCTCGTTGAACGACGAGCCGAAGCCGAACGACAGGAAGGCGCCCGCCATGCCCGCCAGCAGCCCGCTCGTGACGACCGCGAGATAGCGGACGCGGTAGACGTCGATCCCGACCGTGTCGGCCGCTCGCGGATGCTCGCCGACGGCGCGCAGGCGCAGCCCCCACGGGGTGCGTGTGATGAAGAGCCACGTCAGCACCACCAGCGCGAACATCAGCCAGACCATCAGATTGAGGTCGCCGACGATGTCGCCGAGGAACGGGATGTCGGCGATGCCGGGCAGGTGAACGGATGGGATCCGGTCGACCTTGGGCGTACCGGACGAGCCGATCAGCGAGCGGTAGGCGAACGACGTCACGCCCAGCGCGAGGATGTTGATCGCCGTGCCGGAGATGATCTGGTTCCCGCCGAGGTGGATCGAGAAGAACGCGTGGATGAGCGCCGACACGCCGCCGGCGAACATGGCGGCCAGCAGTCCGATCGGCCACGACAGCGTCTCCGTCGACGCCCAGAAGCCCCAGAAGCAGCCCATCAACATCATGCCCTCGATGGCGATGTTGGTGACGCCCGAGCGCTCGGAGATCACGCCGCCGAGGCCGCCCAGCACGAGCGGTGTGGCGAACCGCAGCGTCGAGGCGAACAGGCCGGCCGTCACGATGTTCTCGACGGTGCCCGTATCCGTGTTTGCGAACAGCACACCGGACAGGCCGCCGACCGAAGCGGCGAACAGCGCCAGCCCGCCGAGCCGCCCCTCGCCGCCGCGGATCGCGACGATGCCGAGCACCACCGCGATGCTCGCGAACACGAGCGGCGCGATCAGCGTGTCGAGCAGGATCGGCGGCACCACCGACAGCACGGCGAGGCCGGCTGACACCATGCCGGCCTGCGCGAATCGCGCGGGCGTGACGGTCACAGGTCTGCTCCCGGCGTCGGCGCCGCCTCGGGCATCGTCGGGTGAACGGTGCGCTCCTTCTTCGGGCCGCGGGCCCGGAAGATCCAGTGGAGCAGCCCCTCGCCGCCGACGAACAGGATCACCGCGCCCTGGATGATGGTCGCCAGCGCACGGGCCAGTTCGGCCGGGATCTCTCCCGACAACTGGCGCGCGCCGGAGTCGAGGCCGGCGAACAGAAACGCCGCGAGCACGATGCCGACCGGGTGGTTGCGACCGAGCAGCGCCACGGCGATGCCCGTGAAGCCGAGCGTCACGAGCACGCCGGAGAGCGTGTTCTCCTGCAGCTGGTAGTAGTGGCCGAGCGTCTCGCCCGAGCCGGCGAGGCCCGCAAAGGCGCCGGCGATGGCCATCGCCAGCACGACTGCACGCGGCACCGACACGCCACCGTAGCGGGCGGCCTCGGGGTTGTATCCGACCGACCGCACCTCGTAGCCGAGCGTCGTGCGCTCGAGCACGACCCAGTAGACGACGACGGCGATCAGCGCCAGCAACAGGCCGAGGTGCACCTGGTTCGTCTCGAACTCGCCCCAGAAGTGCGGCCACCGCACGGACGGGTCGAGCTTCTCCGAGAAGGGCGTGCCGCTGTTCTTCTTCTGGAGCGGCCCTCCGATGCCGACGAGGTAGCGGCCGATCTGGATCGCGACGAAGTTCAGCATGATCGTCGTGATCACCTCGTGCGCTCCGCGGTACGCTCGGAGGGCCCCGGGAACGGCGCCGTAGAGGAACCCGGCGAGCACGCCCGCGATCGATGCCAGGACCATGCCGACGATACCGCCGCCGACGAAGTGGGCGACGACGAAGGAGGCGATCGCACCCATCACGAGCTGGCCGCCGGCCCCGATGTTGAACATCCCGCACCGGAACGCGAAGCCGACCGCGAGGCCGGCCAGGATCGCCGGCGTCACGTTGACGAGCGTGGACGTGACGTTCGTCTCGCCGATCTTCGCGTCCTTGACGGTCACCCCGAACGGGTTGCCGGGTACCCACTGCAGGAGCCACTGCAGGCCGGCGCCGTCGGCGAGCTGCTTGTAGACGACGATCGGGTTGCCGCCGACGATGATGACGGCGATCGCCCCGACCAGCAGGCCGAGGACGAGCGTCATCAGCGGATAGCCGATCGATACCAGCCGGGCTCGCAGCGCCGGCGTCACGAGACGGGCTCCACGACGCCGCCGGTCATGGCCAGGCCGAGCTCTTGCGCGTTGGTGGTCGCAGGGGTGCGTTCCAGCACGATCCGGCCCTCGTACAGCACGAGGATGCGGTCGGCGAGCGACAGGATCTCGTCGAGCTCGAACGACACCAGCAGCACGGCCCGGCCCGCGTCGCGCTGCTCGATCAGGCGTCGGTGGACGAATTCGATGGCGCCGACGTCGAGGCCGCGCGTCGGCTGCGACGCGAGGATCAGGCGCGGGTCGGACTCGACCTCGCGGGCGACGATGAACTTCTGCTGGTTGCCGCCCGACAACGCGCCGGCGGGGGTGCCGGGACCGCCGCCGCGGACGTCGTAGCGGGAGATGTAGGCCTGTGCCCGCTCCTGCATCGCGTCCCGGTCGAGGAAGCCGTGGTGCGACATCGGCGGCCGGTAGTAGTCGTGCAGCACGCCGTTCTCGGCGAGCGAGAAGTCGAGCACGAGCCCGTGCTCCTGCCGGTCCTCGGGAATGTGCGCGACGCCGGCCTCGGTCGACCGGCGGGGTGACGCCTTTGCGATGTCGTGCCCTTCGATCAGCATCGCGCCGGACGACGCGTAGCGCATGCCGGCGATCGCCTCGACGAGCTGTGCCTGCCCGTTGCCGTCGACTCCGGCGATGCCCACGATCTCGCCGGCCCGGACCGAGAACGTCAGGTCCTTGACCGCCTCGAGATGGCGGTCGTCGGACACATTCAGATCGGTCACCTCAAGCACGGGCGCAGCGGGCTTCGACGGGGTCTTCGTGACCTCGAGCAGCACCTCTCGGCCGACCATCAGCTCGGCCAGGCCGCGCTCGGTGGCGCCGGCAGCCGGGATTGTCGCCACCTTGACCCCGCGCCGCAGCACGGACACGCGGTCGGCGATCTCGAGCACCTCGTCGAGCTTGTGGGTGATCAGGATGATCGCCGTGCCGCGGGCGCGCAGCTCGCTGAGCACCGCGAACAGCTCGAGCGCCTCCTGGGGTGTCAGCACCGCGGTCGGCTCGTCCAGCACCAGCAGCCGCGCGTCGCGGTAGAGCGCCTTCAGGATCTCGGCGCGCTGCTGCATGCCGACGCCGATGTCCTCGACGCGCGCCGACGGATCGACGGGCAGGTCGTAGCGGTCGGACAGGTCGCGGACGCGACGCTCGGCCTCCGCCATGTCGAGGAACAGTCCCTGCCGCGGCTCGGCCGCCAGCACGATGTTCTCGGTCACGGTCATCACGGGGATCAGCATGAAGTGCTGGTGCACCATCCCGATGCCCGCCCCGATGGCGTCGGCGCTGGACGTGAAGTGCTGCACCTGCCCCTCGAGGACGATCTCTCCCTCGTCGGGCCGGTACAGGCCGTACAGGCAGTTCATCAGCGTCGACTTGCCCGCACCGTTCTCGCCGAGGAGCGCGTGCACCTCACCGGCCCGGACGTCCAGGTCGATGCGGTCGTTGGCCGTGAAGTCGCCGAAACGCTTGGTGATGCCCCGGAGCTCGAGCACCGTGGTGCCCGGGCTCCGGGGCGTCATTGCGGGGACATCGGTCAAGTGTGCGAGTCCCCGCGCAGATCAGCCTGCGAGCTCGGCCGGAATCTCGATCGATCCCGACTTGATCTCTTCGGCCTTGGCGTTGACCTCGTCGACGAGTGCCTGCGGCACGTCGGGCGAGACCTTGCCCAGTGCGACGCCATCCTCGGCCAGGCCGTAGATGTTGTCGGTGCCGCCCTTGAGCGTGCCGTCCTGGGCCGCCTTGATGGCCAGGAAGACGGCCGACTCGACGCGCTTCACGGCCGACGTCAGGACCTGCGGCCCGACAGCCGACTGATCGGCGTCGACGCCGATGCCCCAGACGCCCTTCTCACCGGCCGCCTCGAGCGCGCCCAGACCGCAGCCGCCCGCGACCTGGAACACGACGCCGGAGCCCTGCTCGATCTGTGACAGGGCGAGCTCCTTGCACTTCGACTGGTCGACGAAGTCCTGGGAGTAGCCATTCAGTGTCTTCAGACCGGGATCGGCGTCGACCGCGCCCTTCTGGTAGCCGGCGATGAACCGGTCGACGGGCGGGATCTTCAGGCCGCCGACGGATGAGACCGCCTTGGCGCCGCTGATCTTGATGTTGTTCTTCACGACCAGTCCGGCGAGGTAGCCGACCAGGTAGCCCGTCTCCTGCTCCTTGAACAGCAGACCGGTGACGTTCGGCGCCGCGTTGATCGGATCGCCGACGACGGAGTTGTCGACGATCGCGAACTGCGAGTTGGTGCACTTCGGGGCGAGCTGGCCGACGGTCGGCGCCATCAGGAACCCGATCGCGATGATGACGTCGAAGTCGTTGTCGCAGAAGTACGACAGGTTCGGCACGTAGTCGGCCTCGGACTTCGACTCCTTCACCTCGAGGGTGATGCCGAGCTCGTCCTTCGCCTTCGTCGCTCCCTGGAACGCGAGCTGGTTGAAGCCCTTGTCGTTCAGTCCGCCCTGGTCGGTTGCGAGTCCGACCTTGAGGGCCGGACCGGCCGCCGTGCTGGTTGCCGCAGCGGTGTCGCTCGCGGCGGGGGCGGCGGTGGTTGCTGCCGGCTCGCTCGTCGTCGTGTCACCCGACGCGCCGCAAGCAGCAGCGACGGTGGCCGTGACGAGGGCGAGCAGCGTGACGATTGCGCGCTTGCTCTTCAGGATCTCCTCCTCCAGTTGCGGGCCCGACGGGCCCTCACACCCATACCGCACGTCCCTCCGGACGCGGCGGCCGAGAGAGCATACCGTGCGTCGCCGCACCGTGCATACCGGCCGCAGGCTGTCAGCCCGCTGTCGCCAACCGGGCGACGCAGTCGATCTCGACGAGGCAGCCGAACAGGATCTGCGCGACGCCCACGGTGGTTCGGGCCGGCGCATGGCCGGGCGCCAGAAACGACGCGTAAACACGATCCATCCGCTCGAATTCGCCCAGGTCGGTCATGAACACGCCGACCCGCACGACGTCGGCGAACGTCAGTCCGAGCTCGCCCAGCACGGCCTGTATGAGCTCCATGCACGTGCGTGTCTCGACCTCGATGTCGCCCAGCAGCGGCGGGTCGGGGCGGTCGGCCGCGATCTGCCCGGCGAGGAATACGTGATCGCCGTCGACGACCGCGTGAGAGTAGGTGCCGCCGCGGACGGAGGCGTCGCTATTGACCTGGCGCATCTGCGCATTGTCGCTGGCTGAGCGCGACGCCGGCCAGTGCCAGGGCGCCGCCCCCGATCGCGAGCGCCGCCGGCGTCTCATCGAGCACCACCCATGAGATGGCCACCGACAGCGGCGGCACCAGGTACAGCACCGCCGACACCTGGCCGGCCGACGTGCTGCGGGCGAGCGCGTACGCGAGCGTCACGTACGACACGGCGCCGGTCGTGATCGCGACGAACACGATCGAGAGCGTGGCCGACGCCGGCGCCTCGCGGATCCCGTCCGCCAGTTGCCCGGCGAAGGGCAGCGTCACGACGGCGCCGACGATCGAGGCCTGGGCCACGACGGCGATCGCCGACTGCCGCTCGAGCATCGGGCGCTGGACGACGATCAGCGCCGCCTGGGCGAAGGCGGCGGCGAGGATCGCCAGCGCACCCGTCTCGAGCCCGACGCCGCCGCTCTCGCCGAGCGCGATCAGCGCCGCTCCGACGAACCCCGCGAGCAGCCCCGAGATGAGCCAGCCGCCGGCCCGCTCGCCGAGCAGGAGCGCCGCGAGGGCGGCAGTCATCAGCGGGCTGGTCTCGGCAAGCATGCTGGCGGTGCCGGCATCGACGGTCGCCTCGCCGAGCACGAGCAGGCCGATGTAGGTCACGAACAGCAGCCCCAGCACGACCGCGCGGACACGATCCCACCGCGGCGGCAGCAGGCTGCCCGCGCGACCGGCCAAGGCGCCCAGCAGGATCGCCGGAATCAAGAACCGGAGCAGCAGGAACGGGCCGGGGTCGTAGTCGCGCGCACCGACCCGGATGGCGACGAACGCGGCCGCCCACATCAGCACCGTGACGGCGAGGGCCAACCGGACGCGCCAAGCGACGGGCACGACGCGGAAGCGTCGCAGACCGCAGCCGACGCCGTCAGAGCAGGGCGGTCACGAGCAGCACGATCGCCGACACGACCGCGGCGCCGAGTACCAGCGGCCGCAGCCGCCCGGCGTCGACGATGCGCAGCACCGAGCCGGACGCGAGGAACCCGACGACGGTGCCCGGCACCAGGACCGCGGACAGCACCGCCTCGTGGTGCCCGAACGAGCCGGTCAGCCACAGCGCGGCCAGCGACAGCACCGTGCCGGCCGAGAAGTACAGCGCCAGCGTGGCGCGGAGGGTCGGCCCGGTCGCGTGCTGGTAGACGAGCGCGATCGGCGGGCCGCCGATGGCCGCGATCGTGCCCGTCACGCCGGAGATGACGCCGGCGCCGACCAGCACCCGCCGGGTCGGCTCGAACCGCGGCGCCCAGAGCGATACCGCCACCCCGAGCAGCACCAGCACACCGATCGAGACGTGGAGGAGCAGCACCGGCAGCGCAGCGACCGCGAGCGCGCCGAGAGCCGTTCCTGGCACCCGGCCGGCGAACGCCGAGAGGACGCCGTGCACGTCGGCGTGCTGGCGTTCGCGTACGAGCGCCGCCAGCGACACCGGCAAGCTCGCGACGAGTAGCGGAACGGGCACGAACGCCGGGTCGAGCAGCGCGAGCAGCGGCGCGGACGTGAGGGCGAGGCCGAAGCCGACCGTTCCCTGCACGCACGCGGCGATGGCGGCGAGCAGGGTCGCCACGGCGAACAACAGCACCCGGGAAGTATCGTGGCGGCATGCATGCAGAGCGCCGCCTGGCCGAGCTGGGGCTGCCACTGGCCCCGCTGGCCGACAACTACGCCCTCGACACCTCGGGTGCGAAGTTCGTCTCGCACCTCGCCGTGGGCGAGATCCTCTATCTGTCCGGCACCGTGCCGGAGCGTGACGGCCTGCCGTATCTGACCGGCGTCGTCGGAGCCGATCTGACAATCGAGCAGGGATACGAGGCGGCGCGCTACGCCGCGCTGTCGGCGCTGCTGGCCCTTCACCACGCGCTCGGCGACCTCGACCGGATGCAACAGGTCGTCCAGATGACGGGCTGGGTCAACTCCGCGCCCGGCTTCAACGACCAGCCGCGCGTCATCAACGGCGCGACCGACCTGCTGGTCGAGGTGTACGGCCAGCGGGGCCTCGGCACGCGCGCCGCGATCGGCTGCACCGGCCTCGGCTACGGCTCGTCGGTGGAGATCTTCCTCGTCGTCCGGTTCGACGGCGGACCGGTCACCCAGCCGATGCCGACGGCTGGCGTAACCGGGGGCTGACGCCGCCCGCCAGCACCGCCACGGGCCGGAGCCCGTCGTCCAGCACGACCAGGTCGGCACGGCCGCCCACCTCGAGGCGGCCGGCGTCGATGCCGGCCAGTCGCGCCGGCGTCTCGGTCGCCGCCTGGATCGCCTCGTTGAACCGCACGCCGCAGGCCACGAGCCGGCGGACACCGGCGATCAGCGGCGTCGCCGACCCCGCCAGCGTGCCGCCCGCCAGCCGGCAGACCGCGCCGTCGGAGGTGACGTCCCACGTACCGACGCGGTACCTGCCGGGAGGCAGGCCGAGCGGCGCGACGCCGTCGGAGACGAGCACGAACCGCCCGGCGCCCTTCGCCGCCCAGGCCAGCCGCAGGGCGGAGTCGGATACGTGCACGCCGTCGGCGATCAGCGACACGGCGCAGGCCGCGTCGAGCAGCGTTCCCGCGACGCCCGGGTCGCGGTGGTGGAACGGCCGCATGGCGTTGAACAGGTGCGTGCCGAGCGTCGCTCCGGCGTCGAGCGCCGCCCGGATGGTGGCCTCGTCGGCGTTGGTGTGGCCGACCGCGACGGTGACTCCGGCGGCGGCCAGGCGGCGGATCGCGGACAGGCCGCCCGTCAGCTCGGGCGCCAGCGTGACGAGGCGCACGGTGCCGGGCGCGAGGAAGCCGGACAGCTCGGCCGTGGACGGTGGGCGCAGCGCTGCCGGATCGTGCGCGCCCGGGTAGGTGGAGGACAGCCACGGCCCCTCGAGGTGCACGCCGGCCAGCCGTGCGAGACCCGGCGTCGCGTCGGGCACGAGCGCGGCGAGCGGCGCGTCGTAGGCGCCCGGCGACGCCGAGACGAGCGTTGCGAGGAACGTCGTCACGCCCGAGGCCGCGATGCGCGACCGGGCTGCGTCCACGTCGTCCGGCACTGCGAAGTCGACGCCGTACGCGCCGTTCAGCTGGATGTCGACGAGGCCCGGGACGATCCACGTGCTCTCGGGCGCATCCTGCAACGGCTCGATCGCCGCGATCCGGTCCTCCTCGACGACGACGCGGCACGGCCCGAGCGGTTCGGGCGCCAGCACGTGACCACGAAACTCGACGGGCATCAGGGAGGAGATGCTACCGACCCCGCCCGGGTAAGCCTCTACGCGAACAGCGGCCGCAGGTGGTCGTTCAGGAACTTGCCGTCCGGATCGAGCTCGCGCCGGAGGGCGATGAAGTCGGCCGCGCGCGGGTACCGCTCGTGCAGTTCGTCCGCCGTCAGATAGTGGATCTTGCCCCAGTGCACGCGGGCGTCGAACAGCCCCAGCAGGTCGTGCACGTCGCGCAGGTACGGCTCGTAGTCGGTGCCTGGTTGCCCGGACACGGAGATCACGAGGCTGTCGCGCCGGTACGAGTGCGACAGCCAGGCATCCTCGCGGGCGACGGTGCGCACCTCCATCGGGAAGATCGACAGCGGCAGCCGCGACAGCATCAGCTCGCGCATCGCGGCCAGCGCCTCCGCGGCCCGCGTGTACGGAACGAAGTACTCGAGCTCGTGGAAGTTCGGTTCGAAGACGGCCGGGTAGATCTCGTACGAGCGACCGACGCGGCGCCCGGCGACCGTCGAATCGGGCTGGTCGTCGTCGGCCAGGTCGTAGATCTTCACGTAACAGGTGTCCGCGACGGGCGCGCCCGGCGGCGTGTCGAGGTCGTAGAGCGCAGCCGAGGTCTCGGTCGGGATGTAGAAGAACGAGTAGTGGCGGTGCGCCCGCGCGAGTTCCTCGAGCCGTCCGAACGCCTCGTCGAAGTGCCAATGCTCGATCCGCTCGGCCAGCCGGTGGGCCGGCACGGCCTGGATCTCGACCTCCGTCATCACGCCGAGCATGCCGACCGACGCTTGCAGCGCAGGCAGGCGCGGATCGTCCTGGCCGATCTCGATCACGTCACCGGAGGCGGTCACGAGGCGCGCGCGCCGCAACGCGGCCGAGAACGACTGCAGGTCGAGCCCCGAACCGTGGGTGCAGGTGCCGATCGCGCCGGCGATGCCCTGCGTGTCGATGTCGCCCTGGTTGGCGAGCGCGTAGCCGGCCTCCCACAGCGGCAGACCGAGCGCCGCGACCGACGTGCCCGGCAGCGCGGTCGCACGGCCGGTGGCGGCGTCGACGCCGAGCACGCCCTGCAGGCCGTCCATGCGCAGCAGCGTGCCGTCGGTGAGGTGAATCGGGGTGAACGAGTGACCCGTCGCGACGCACCGCACATGGCGCGCGTCGCGCACGGCTGCCTGCACCTCAGCCTCAGAGACAGGTGACAGGATGGCGGCGGGCGAGCAGGACTGGTTGCCGACCCAGTTCGTGAACGTTGCCATCAGGCGCGCACCCTCTCGTTGCCGGGGTCGTACTGCACGTCGTCAGCCACCTCGGCGTCGACCAGCTCGCCGAAGATCTCGACGCCGACCGTGTCGCCCGGCCCCAGCGCGACCGGCAGGTAGGCGTAGGCGAGGTTGCGCCGCACCGTGAACCCGTAGGCCGCGCTGCGCAGGCGGCCGACGACTGCGCCGTCGTGGTGGACGGCCTCGCCGCCGTAGACGGTCAGGTAGTCGCCGCCGCCGACGAGCAGCGTGCGGATGCGGCGGGTCGCGGGCTGCGCGCGGCGATCTTCCAGCGCCGCGCGGCCCGTGAAGTCGGTCGCCATGTCGACGCAGAAGGACAGCCCGGCCTCGTCGGGCGAGTCGCCGGGTGTCAGATCCGTGCCGTAGTAGCGGTAGCCCTTCTCCATCCGGAGACCCTCGAGCGAGCGGTAGCCACAGGGCTCCAGGCCGTGGCGGGCACCGGCCGCCGTCAGCACGTCGTGGGCCTGGACGGCCCAGCGCGGCTCGACGTAGAGCTCGTAGCCGAGCTCGCCGACGTACGTGATGCGCTGCGCGAGCAACGGTGCCGGGCCGACCGAGATCTCGCGTGCCGTGCGGAACGCGAAGGCCGCGTTTGACACGTCGTCGACCGTTGTGGCCCGCAGGATCTCGCGGGCGGCGGGACCCCAGATGCCGATCACGCAGAGGTCGTTCGAGACGTCGCGGATCGAGACGGCCGCATCGCCTGGGCGTCGTGCGTGCTCCAGCCAGCCGCGGTCGGCGTCCACCGCGCCGGCGCCGGAGACGACGCGGAAGCGGTCGTCGGCGAGCCGCGTGACGGTGACGTCGGCCAGGATCCCGCCGCGCTCATCGAGCATCTGCGTGTAGATGACGGCCCCGACTGGCCGGTCGATGCGGTTGCAGCACGCGCGCTCCAGCAACGCCAGCGCTCCCGGCCCCTCGACGGCGGTCTTGCCGAACGAGGTCATGTCGATGATGCCGGCCCGCTCGCGGAAGGCCGTGTGCTCCGCGCGGAGCCGGTCGAGGTACGGCGGTGCGGTCCAGCCGAACACGCGCTGGTCGGCTCCGGCCCGGCGCCACGGCCGACCCGGTTCGAGGTAGTCGGCGCGCTCCCACCCGTTCTTGGATCCGAACACGGCGCCCTGCTCCTGCAGCCGTCCGTACAGCGCCGACGTGCGCTGCGGGCGGCCGAGCTCGTCGGCGTCGAGCGGGTAGCGGAGGCGGTAGTAGTAGCGGTACGTCTCGCGCGCCGCGGCCGCCGCGAACTCGACGTCGCGGTACGTATCGCCGAACCGCCACGCGCGGTAGGACGACACGTCCACCTCGGTGGCGCCCTCACAGATCCACTCGGCGATCGCCTTGCCGATGCCGCCGGCGCCACCGAAGCCGTTCAGCGACAGGCCTGCGGCCAGCCAGAACCCGGGCACGCCGGGCATCGGTCCCAGCAGCGGGTTCGCGTCGGGCGTCATCGCGTCGGGATGGCAGACGAGTCCGGCCACCCCCGCGTCGGCGAGGAACGGGAAGCGGCGGACCGCCCCGGCCATCAGCTGCGCGAACCGTTCCTCGTCGGCCGGCAGCGCACGCCCACCATGCTCCCAGGGCGCGCCGTCCTCCCAGCGCGAGGGCGCGTTCGCCTCGTACCCGCCGAACAGCACGCCGCCCGACTCGGCCTTGCCGTAGACGAGGTTGTCGGTGTCGCGGAAGCACGGCATGTCGCGCGGCAACTCGTATCCCGGAACGGCCTTCAGCGCGATGTGCTGGTGGTCGACGGGAATCGACGGCGTGAACACGCCCGCCATCGCGGACACCCGCGGCGCCCAGATGCCGGCGGCATTGACGACGATCTCGCACTCGACCGGACCCGCGTCGGTGTGCACCGCGCGGACAGCGCGAGCCGGGCCGAGCTCGATCCCGGTGACGCGCGTCTGGGTGCGGATCTGCACGCCGAGGTCGCGCGCCGCCCCGGCCAGCGCATAGGTGGCACCGTGCGGGTCGAGGTAGCCGTCGCCGGGCATCCAGACCGCGCCATAGAGGTTGTCGGCCGATGCCGCGGGCATCAGCTCACGAGCCTCGCGCGCGCCGAGCAGCTGCGCGTCGAGGCCGATGCCCCGGGCGCGCGAGAGGCCGCGCTGCAACTCCTTCAGGCTCTCCGGGCCGGCCGCGATGCGCAGCGACCCGACTGTCTCGAACACCCCGAGTTCGTTGTAGAGCTCGATCGAGTACCGGCGCAGCCGCATCATCGCCTGCGACGGGTTGAACTGCGTGACGAGACCCGCCGCCTGGCAGGTCGAGCCGCTCGTCAGCTCGCCCTTCTCGAGCAGCAGCACGTCACGGCAGCCAGCTCGCGCGAGGTGGTACGCGACGCTGGCTCCGGTGATGCCCCCGCCGATGACGACGACCCTCGCGCGATCCACGGGGCGAGACTCTAGCGGCGCCGGAATGCTTTACCAACCGCTAACCCGGCGCTTGGTTCTCGCTATCCGGGCCCACGCGATGCTGTGCCAGTAGGAACTGCACGAGATGCACACCACGGGGGTTTGAACACATGAAGCGAAATCAGATCGGATACGGCGTCGCCCTGCTCGTCGGCCTGCTTGCTGCGGGCCTCGGCACCGGCGCGCTCGCGCAGTCGGCCGACAAGTCGGCCACCGAGACCATCACGGCCACCACCACGGTCGCCGACACGGTCACGACGACGATGGCCGGCACCACGACCGTGGTCACCGAGCCGGTCATCACGACCGAGACCACGACGACCGCTGTGGATCCGGGTACGACGACCAATGACGACGCGGTCGAGGACGTCTCGGGCCCGTGCGACGAGGCCGAGCACGCCAACGATCCGCGCTGCACCGGCGTCGGCACGGCCAACGACGACAACGACGATGACCAGGCCAAGGACAACTCGGGCCATGGCAAGGCCGGCGACGCCGCCAGCGGTGACGATCACTCCGGCAGCGGCCACGGTGGCGACGACAACGCCGCGGACGATCACTCCGGCAGCGGCCACAGCGGCGGCAACGACGATGGCGCCGACCACGATGCCGGTGACGACAACGGCGGCGGCAGCGGCGGCGGCGGCGGCAACGGCAACGGTGGCAGCGGCAACGGTGGCAGCGGTCACGGCGGCGACGACGGCCAGGACGACTGACCCGCCACAAGCGGACAACGTTCGACGCGGGGGAACGGGCCGGAGCGGCGAGATGCCACTCCGGCCCGTCGCGCGTCGTACGATGCTTTCGATGTGTCTACCACGCGAATGATCCTGCTGGTCGAGGACGAGGCGTCGATCACCGAGCCTCTGACTGCCGCCCTCGCCCGTGAGGGCTGGGCCACCCACGTAACGCCGAGCGCCAAGGACGCACCCGGTCTGGTCGATTCGGTGTCGCCCGATCTGGTGCTGCTCGACGTGATGCTGGAGGACGGCTCCGGGTTCGACGTCTGCCGCGAGATCCGCCAGAAGTCGCGTGTGCCGATCATCATGCTGACGGCCCGCGGCGAGGAACTCGACCGCGTGATCGGCCTCGAGCTGGGCGCTGACGACTACGTCGTCAAGCCGTTCTCGGCGCGTGAGCTGATCGCCCGCATCCGTGCCGTCATGCGCCGAAGCGACGAGGCGACCGCGCCGCAGACCGAGCGCGAGGACAAGATCATGATCGGCGACATCGTGCTCGAGACGGCGATGCGGCGCGTGCTGCTGTCCGGCGCTGAGGTGGATCTGACGCGGAAGGAGTACGAGCTGCTCGCTCTGCTGATGGGCAACGCCGGCACGGTGCTGACGCGGGAGCGGCTGATCGACGAGGTCTGGGACACGAACTGGTTCGGGTCTACGAAGACGCTCGATGTGCACATCTCGGGTCTGCGGAAGAAGCTCGGCGACGATGCCGGCACCCCGCGGTACGTGCACACGCTGCGCGGCGTGGGTTTCCGCTTCAGTGCGCCCGACGAGGTGCAATGAGCCTTCGCGTCCGCGTCGTAGCCGCGGTGGCGTACGTGCTGCTGCTCGTGATCGTCGCGCTCGCAATCCCGCTGGCGTTGACGACATCGCGCCGCATCGAGAGCGAGGTTCGGGCCAGCGCGTCGACCGGCGCGCAGGTCGTCGCGGCGAGCGCCGCCGGGCGGCTCGACCGACCGGACGAGCTGGCGGCGATCGCGACGCGCGCGGCCTCCGACCTCGGCGGCCGCGTGCTGATCCTCGATGCCGCCGGCCGCCCGCTGGCCGACTCGGCAGGCCCCGACCGGGCCGACGACACGTACGTCGGGCGGCCCGAGGTGGCGTCGGCGCTGGCGGGTAACTCCGTCCAGGGGACGCGTCACTCCGACACGCTCGACGAGGACCTGCTGTACACCGCAGTGCCCGTGCTCGACAAGGGGGAGACGGTTGGCGCGGTGCGGCTCACGCAAAGCGTAGGCGGCGTCAACTCGACCATCCGGCGCGACCGGCTGGCGCTCGCCGGCGTCGGTCTCGGCGCGCTGATCCTCGGCCTGATCGTCGCGTGGCTGGTCGCGGGCACGCTGTCGCGGCCGCTGCAGAAGCTGGCCGATACCGCCCGGCGGATCGCCGACGGCGACCTGGAGGCGCGGGCGCCGATCGATGGCGCCGAGGAGCAACGGGCGGTCGCGGGCGCATTCAACCTGATGACCGACCGGCTGGTGCGGTCACTCGAGGCCCAGCGCGACTTCGTCGCGAACGCCTCCCATCAGCTCCGCACGCCGCTGACCGGCCTCAAGCTCCGTCTCGAGGCGGCGGGCGTCCTGACCGATGACCCGGTCGTCCAGAGGGAGCTCGCCGCCGCCGAGCACGAGGCCGACCGGCTCGCGCGGCTGGTCACCGACCTGCTGTCGCTGGCCGCGGCCGACGCGCCCGCCGCCGACCCGGAGCCGGTCGACCTGCGCTCCGCGGCGAGCGCCGCGGTCGAGCGGTTCTCGCCCCGCGCCGAGGCTCACGGGCGGTCGATCGCCCTGGTGGATGGCCCGGCGGCCTACGCGTCCGCCTCGTCGGGCGATGTCGCGACGGCGCTCGACAACCTGATCGAGAACGCGCTCGTCCACACGCCGCCCGACACACGCGTCCAGCTCGAGGTGGGCGCCAACGACGTGTCCGCGTGGGTCGCGGTGCTCGACGACGGCCCGGGCCTCGCGCCGGAGGACCTCGCGCTCGCGTTCGAGCGGTTCCGGCGCGGTGCGCGGCGCCGTCCCGACGCGCCTGGCTCGGGTCTCGGGCTGGCGATCGCCGGGACGCTGGCGGAGCGCTGGGGCGGGCGGGCGCTGATCACGAACCGCAAGGGCGGCGGCGCCCGCGCCGAGCTGCGCCTCCCGCGTGACTTTGCCGTCCGCTAACCGGCGAGCTTCTACTCTTGTCCCCATGCGCCGCTCCTCCTTCCTGACGACCGCTGCCGCCACCGCCGGCGTCGCGATCGCGTTCGGGGTGGGCCTCGCGGCCAACGCGATAGCCGGCCGTTCGATCGCGAACGGGCCACTGCCGGCCGCCAGCGAGCTGGCGCCGCCGGCCACCCCCGGCGCCGGTCCGGTGGCAGCCGACTCGGACGCGGTCGCCGCGGCGCCGGCGCCGACGGCCGACGCGATCACCGTCACCGATGCCCCGGCACCGACGAAGGAGCCCGAGCCGGCCACGACCGCCGCGACACCGGGCGCCTCCAGCGGTAGCTCGCCGGGCGGCGGCTCGCGGTCCAGCCAGTCCCCGCAGTCCAGTGGATCGTCCAACGGCTCCCCGTCGGGCGGCTCGTCGTCTCGGGGCTCGGGCGGCACCGATGACACGTCGTCCAGCAAGAGCTCGGGTGGCGACGGCGAGGGTGACGGCAGCTCCGGCAAGGGCAAGAGCAAGGGCGACGGCGGCGGATCCGACGGCAAGGACAGCGGCTCCGACAAGGGCAAGGGCGGCGACGGAGACGGCCAGCCCGACGACTAGCGAGTCCCGTAGGACCGCTCGTTGAGCCCGCCCGGCAAACGGGCGGACCGCTTCGCGAGCGTAGCCGTCGGAGGTGTCACACACCCCGCCCGCTTCCCCCGATCCGCAGACCATCCCGCCCAGGTCGGTCAAGATGCGCGCCTTCCGGCACATTGCGTTCTGGGGTCTGACCCCGAAACGCCCGGCCACGAGGGTCAGACCCTCACAACTATCAACACAAGCTGCTGCGGACTCGCCGGTGTAGGCTCGGCGGCATGGCCAAGCTTGTGATCCGCCCCGAGAACCTGACCTTCCTGCCCCAGCGGGCCTATCCGTACTCGCCCGGCACACGGGGCGGCGGGCTCGTCTACACGTCCGGGCAGGTGGCCTGGGACGCCGAGCAGCGGATCGTCGGCGTCGGCGACCCCGCCGCCCAGACACGCCAGGTGCTCCGCAACGTCACGTCCATCCTGACTGCCGGCGGGGCGACCCTCGCCGACGTCATGAAGTGCAACGTGTACCTCTCCGACATCCGGCACTTCCAGGCCATGAACGACGTGTTCGCGGAGTTCTTCCCTGTCGACCCACCGGCGCGGACGACCGTCGAAGCCCGCCTCGCCGAGCCCGAGATGCTCGTCGAGATCGAGGCGATCGCCTGGGTGGGAGCTCCCGACGACAGCTGACGGCCTCCCCCTCTATGGTTCAGCACGTGTTCCAGCGGCAGCTCGCACCCGTGGAGATCCTGTCCGAGTCATCGCTCGAGACGCTCGAGCGCGGCTGGAAGCGAATCGTGTCCGAGATCGGCATCGAGTTCGACCACGAGGGCGCGCTCGAACTGTTCCGCACGCACGGACAGAAGGTCGAGGGGCACGTCGTGCACCTCGACCCGGAGTTCATCCTCGAGCAGATCGCCAAGATCCCGAAGACCTTCACGTGGCACTCGCGCAACCCCGACCGCGACATCCCGTTCGCTCCCGACCGGATGGCGTTCCTGCCAGTCAACTCGGCGCCGTTCGTCCGCGAGGGCGACCGGCGGTACGAGGCCACGTTCGACGCGTTCCGTCGCTTCAACCGCATGACCTACATGACGGACGAGCTCGACTCGCCCGGGTGTCCGTCGTGCGATCCGACCGACGGCGCGATCGACTCGCGCCACCTGCAGCTCCAGCTCGCGCTGTACGAGGACCAGGACAAGCCCCAGTTCGCCTCCGCGTTCGACGGCATCGGCGCGGCTGACTCCATCACCATGGCCGCCATCGTCGCGGGCGGCCGCGAGGCGCTGATCGATCGGCCCACCCTCGCCGGCGTCATCAACTGCAACTCGCCGCTGCGCTACGACGTCCGCATGCTCGACTCGCTGTTCGAGATGGCGAGCGCGGGCCAGATCGTCATCGTCACGCCGTTCATCCTGATGGGCGCGATGGGCCCGGTGTCGGTACCGGCGGCGCTCGCACAGCAGACGGCCGAGTCGCTCGCGGCGCTGACCCTCGTGCAGCTCGTCCGGCCCGGCTGCCCCGCAATCATGGGCTCGTTCGTCTCGCACACCGACATGCAGTCCGGCAGCCCGGGCTTCGGAGGTCCGGAGTCGGCCGTCGGCATCCTCGCGACCGGCCAGATCGCGCGCCGCTACGGCCTGCTGTGGCGGTCCGGCGGTGGCGGCCTCACCTCGGCGCAGATCGTCGATGCGCAGGCCGCGTTCGAGTCGCTCAACACGATGCTGCCCGCCTTCATGGCCGGCGCGAACTTCCAGCTCCACACGGCGGGCTGGATGGAATCGGGCCTCGTCGCGTGCTTCGAGAAGTTCGAGCTCGACATCGAGATCCTGCGCATCCTGCAGCGCGAGTTCACGCCGCTCGAGATCGACGAGGAATCGCTCGCGTTCGGCGCCCATCTGGAGGTCGGGCACGGCGGCCACTTCTTCGGTGCGGCCCACACGCTGGAACGGTTCCGCGACTGCTTCTACCGCCCCGAGGTGTTCTCGACCGAGAACTTCGACCGCTGGACCAGGTACGGCAGCCTCGACACCGCCGCCCGCGCCGCGAAGAAGTGGCCGCTCCGGCTCGAGCGCTGGTCGGCGCCGCCGCTCGACGACGGCATCCACACCGAGCTCGTGGAGTACGTCGCCCGGCGGACGGCCGAGCTCGGCGACGACTAGGACGCGTCGACGAACGGCTCGCCGAGCGAGTCGATCAGCACGTCGACACCGAGGCCCGGCCCGGCCGGCACGGTCAGCCGGCCCCCCGTGGGTGCCGGCATCCCGGTCGCGTTGGCGACCGTCACCCAGGCGTTGAAGTCGACGGTGTGCAGGCGCCGGTCGGCCGGCGTCGACAGCGACAGGTGCGTCATCGCTGCCGTGTCGATATCGGAGCCGCCGGTGTCCTCGACCGTGACGTGCAGTCCGAGATCAACGGCCACGTCGCGCAGCTGCGCGGTGCGCGTGACGCCGCCCAGGCGGGCGATCTTGAGCGTCACCGCGTCGGCCACGCGCTCGCCCGCCGCGCGCACCAGCGCCGCGAGCGAGTCGATCGACTCGTCGAGCACCAGCGGCACCGGGCACTGGTCCCGGACCGCGCGACACTCCTCGTACGTCGCACACGGCTGCTCCAGCCAGTAGTCGACCCCTGCGGCGGCGCGCAGGAACCGCCGCGCGCCGGCCGTCGAGTAGAGCCCGTTCGCGTCGGCGAACAGCGCCACCGACGGGCCGACGGCGTCGCGGACCGCGGCGAGGCGCTCCGCATCCCGCTCCGGGTGGTCGCCGAGCTTGACCTGCAGCCGCCGGTAGCCGCACGCGACGAGATCGGTGGCCCGTGAAGCCATGGCCCGCGGCGTGTCGGCCGAGATGGAGCGGTACAGGTCGACGCCGTCCCCATCGCTGCCGCCCAGCGCCTCGGCGAGCGGCACCCCTGCGCGGCGCGCGGTCAGATCCCACAGCGCCATGTCGAGCGCCGACTTGGCGTAGAGATGTCCCTGCAGGACGCGATCCATCAGCCGCTGCCCGGCGCGTGGGGTGGCCGCCTGCCCGACCAGCAGCGGTGCCAGCTCGGCGACCCCCGCGCGCAGCCCGCCGGCGAACGCCGGATCGTAGAACGCGCCGAGGGGCGCCGCCTCGCCCCAGCCGGTGACGCCGTCGCCGTCGGTGACCGCGACGACGGTCGAGTCGAAGCCGTCGGCACTCCCACCCGAGCACGAGTACGCGCCGTCCGCGAACGGCTGCCACTGGCGGAACGCCCGGACCCGGCCGATGCTCACCGTGGCCGCACCGCCACGCAGGTGGCCTCGATCTTGAGCTCGGGAACGATCAGCTGGGCCAGCACGGTCGCGCGAGACGGGTACGGCGCGCTGAATGCTGCGCGGAAGGCGTCGTTGAACGCGTCGAAGTCATCACGGTCGGTCAGGTAGGTCGTCACGTGCACGACGTCGGCCATCGTGCAGCCGGCTGCCGCGAGCGTCCGTCGCATGCCGTCGTAGACGCGCGTCGCCTGGCTCGCGAAGCCGTCGCCGACGATCGCGCCCGACTCGTCGGTCGAGATGCAGCCGCTGACCCACACGGTGCCGTCGCTGACCGCAGCCGGCGAGTAGGGGATGTCGAGACCGCTCGAGCCCGCTGGCTCCCACGAGCGTTCCGCCATGGTCAACCTCCGACGACGTTCGGCGACCGGGCGGCCGCCGGATGATGCTACCGCGGCAGCGAGGTCCGGGGCCGTACCATCCCGACGATGTTCACCCTCATGCTCGAGGGCCAGGAGGACGTCACCGTCGCCGACTGGCTCGCCTACGCCGAAGCGGCCGAGCGTCTCGGCTACGACGGCTTCTTCACGTCCGACCACTACTACTCCGTCGTCGGAGCCGAGGGCCGCGGCTCGCTCGACGTGTGGGGCGTGCTGTGCGCGCTGGCCGTCGTCACGAAGCGGATCCAGCTCGGCACCATGGTCTCGCCCGTCACGTTCCGGCCGCCGATCGTGCTCGCCAAGCTCGCGCTGGTGGCCGATGGGCTGTCCGGGGGGCGCATCGAGGTCGGCCTCGGCACCGGCTGGCACGAGACCGAGCACCGCAAGTGGGGCCTGCCGTTTCCGCCGTTCGGCGAGCGCCTGCAGATGCTCGCGGAGCAGGCCGAGATCATCCGGCGGCTCACCGACGGTGAGAACCTCGACTTCCGCGGTGCGCACTACACGCTGGAGGACGCGACCCTGCTGCCGCGTCCGGTGAACGGCCGCCTGCCGATCGTGTTCGGCGGCTCCGCCAAGCCGAAGGTCGCCGCGCTGGCGGCTCGGTGGGCCGACAGCTACAACCTCTCCACGGCGACGCCGGAGATCGCCCGCGCGGCGCGGGAACGGCTTGACGCCGCCTGCGAGGCGATCGACCGCGATCCTGCCACGCTGCCGCTGAGCGTGATGGCGAGCCTCGTCGTCGGGACCGACGAGGCCGACTACCGCCGCCGCCAGGCGACCGCGAACGAGCGGGCGCTCGAGAAGGGCGACGAAGGCGACCCGGCGGACGTCAGCGGCACGCCGGCCCGAGCCATCGAGCGCATCGCAGCGCTGCGCGCGGCGGGCGTCGAGCGCTTCTTCCTGAACCGCCTCGACCACCGCGACCTGGAGATGGTCGAGCTCGTCGCGACCGAGGTCCTCCCGCACGCCCGATGATCGGGCTCGCCGACGTCCAGGCCGCGGCCGCCGCGATCGGCGACGGCATCGTGCGGACGCCGCTCGTCCGGTGCGAGGCGCTGGACGACGTCGCCGGCGCTCCCGTGTGGCTGAAGGCGGAGCTGCTGCAGCACACCGGCTCGTTCAAGCTCCGCGGCGCGCTGAATCGCATGCGGCAGCTGTCGGCCGAGGAACGGGGCCGCGGCGTGATCACGGTGTCGGCCGGCAACCACGCAGCGGCCGTCGCCCGCGCCGGGGCGGCGGTCGGCACCGACGTGCTGGTCCTGATGGCCCGCGCCGCGAGCCCGCCGAAGGTCGCCGCCACTCGCGGCTACGGCGCGACCGTCGACCTGGAGTCGGCCGACGCGAAGGAGGCCTTCGCACGGATGGAGGCGATCGCCGCCGAGTCGGGTCGCGTGGTCGTCCACCCGTTCAACGATCCGGTCGTGATCGCCGGCGCCGGCACCGTCGGACTCGAGATCGCGACCGACCTGCCCGACGTCGACCTGGTGGTCGTGGCGGTCGGCGGCGGCGGTCTGATCGCCGGCATCTCGACCGCACTGCGCGGTCTCGCGCCCACCGCGCGCCTGGTCGGCGTGCAACCCATCGCCACCGCCACCCTGCCGGCCTCGCTGGCCGCCGGCCGGCCCGAGACCACCGACATGCAGCCGACCATTGCCGACGCGTTGACGGCTCCGGCGACGGGCGCGGTGCCGCTCGAGATCCTTCGCGACCGGCTCGACGACGTCGTGGTGCTGGACGAGGACGAGCTGGCCGCAGGATTCAGGCTGGCCTACGCACGCGGCCGCGTGGCGTGCGAGGTGGCAGGCAGCGCGCCGATCGGCGCGCTGGCCGCCGGGCGGGTCGCCACCGCCGGAGCGCGCAACGTGGTGTGCGTCGTCTCGGGCGGCAACATCGACCCCGCCCTGGCGGCGCGGCTGCTCGGTTCTGCGTAGCTAGTCGCGGGCGGGACGCGCGTCGCGCCGGCCCGCACCGCTGCGCGGCGTGGCACGGGGACGCTGTCCACCGGGCCGGTGGCCCGGGCCGCGGTACTGGCGCGGCCGGTTCTGGCCGCCGGCGGCGTTGCGGCGCGAGATGAGCTGGAGACCCTCGGCCTCGTACTCCGTCTCGAGCTGCAGCTGCTCGACCAGGATCGTCACGGCGCGGCCGTGCTCGGGCGAGACCAGCGTGATGCCGGTGCCGGGCCGGCCGGCGCGGCCGGTGCGGCCGATGCGATGCGTGTAGGTGTCGGCGTCGTCCGGCGGATCGAAGTTGATGACGTGGCTGATGTCGTCGATGTCGATGCCGCGGGCGGCGACGTCGGTGGCGACCAGCGCCTTGACGCGGCCGCTGGCGAACTCGCCCAGGGCGCGCTCGCGCGCCGCCTGCGTCTTGTCGCCGTGCATGACACCCGTGCGGATGCCCGCGCGCTTCAGCTTCTCGGCCAGGCGATCGGCGCCGTGGCGCGTGCGGACGAACACCAGCGAGCGTGGGGCCTCGCCGGCGAGGAGATCGACGAGCGCCTCGACGCGGTCGCCCGTGACGGGCATGAAGCGATGCGTGATCGGGCCGGTCTCCTGCGGGCGCGTGACGTCCTCGTGACGGCGCGCGTCGCGCGTGTAGCGCTTGGCGACGTCGAGGATCTTGCCCGCCAGCGTGGCGGAGAAGAACATCGTCTGCCGGTCGGCGGAGATGCGGTTGACGATCTCGTCGACCTGCGGCTGGAAGCCCATGTCGAGCATGCGGTCGGCCTCGTCGAGCACGAGGATCTTGACGCGCTCGAGGCGCACGGCACCGCGTCCGGCGAGGTCGCCGAGGCGGCCGGGCGTGGCGACGATGATCTGCGCCTTGGACACGTACCGGATCTGCTCGCGAATCGACGCGCCGCCGTAGGCGCGGGCGACACGCAGGCCGCGGGCGCGGGCGATGCCGGCGATCTCCTGTGCGACCTGCGAGCACAGCTCGCGGGTCGGCACCAGGATCAGCGCGGAGTGCGGGGCGGCGTCGGCCTCGAGGCGGTCGACGATCGCGATGCCGAACGCGAACGTCTTGCCCGAGCCGGTCGGCGACTGCACGAGCACGTCGCGCCCAGCCAGGGCGTCTTCCATGACGCGGGCCTGGACCGGGAACGGCTCGGTGATGCCGCGGCGCTCGAGCGATGCGCACACGGCGTTGGACACGCCGAGGTCGGCGAAGGTCGTGCTAGACAAGTTGATCCTCTCGGAGGACGTGTTTCGGGGGGAGAAACCTGACCCGAAACGCGCATACGAGGATCGGAAGGGCGACTCCACGGGGCCGCAGGAACGCCGCCCGTGGCCGCAAGGTAGCACCCGTCGGCGACCCGGCCCGTCACCGCGCGCTACGCTGCACGGGACACAAGGGCGAGTGTCGGGTCGCACATCCCGTGCGACCTTGCCCGCCAGCACGGCAAGGGAAGCAGCACTAGACATGGCAAACGGCACTGTGAAGTGGTTCAACGACGCCAAGGGGTACGGCTTTATCAGCCCCGAGGACGGCAGCAAGGACTTGTTCGTTCACCACTCCAACATCTCGGGCAGCGGGTTCAAGTCCCTGGCTGAGGGAGCACGCGTGACGTTCGAGACGCGCCAGGGCCAGAAGGGCCCCGAGGCGTACGACGTCATCGCTGTCTGAGGAGGACGCGATCAGCAAGAAAGAAGAGACCATCGAGTTCGAGGGCGAGGT
>JBBQFB010000001.1:0-70598 GCA_038321545.1 Gaiellales bacterium | reverse complement strand
CCCGGCAAGGAGCCCGGCTCGACCTGGATCGAGACGCACCGCACCGCGCACGCGCTCGGGCTGAAGACGCACTGCACGATGCTCTACGCCCACGTCGAGACGCACGAGGAGCGCATCGAGCACCTGCTCACGCTGCGCGACCTGCAGGACGAGACCGGCGGCTTCATGGCGTTCATCCCGCTGCCGTTCCACCCCGAGAACACGGTCTTCGAGCGTCGCGGCTGGAAGCACACGACCGGCATGGACGACCTCAAGATGATCGCCGTGTCACGCCTCATGCTCGACAACATCGAGCACGTGAAGGCGTACTGGATCATGATCTCGACGCCGCTCGCCCAGGTCGCGCTGCACTTCGGCGCGAACGACATCCAGGGCACGGTCGTCGAGGAGAAGATCGCGCACGCCGCCGGCGCCGTGACGCCGACCGAGGAGAAGGTCGCCTCGCTGGTGCACGTGATCCGCGAGGCGGGCCGCATCCCCGTGCAGCGCGACACCTTCTACAACAAGCTGCGGACGTTCGACGGCCCATGATCCGGCTCGGACGCGTCGACTACATCAACACGTTCCCGCTCGCGTGGAGCCTCGCGCGGCACCTCGGCGACGGCCTCGCGGAAGAGGTGGTCGGCGTCCCCACGACGCTGAACGCGCTGCTGCGGTCGGGCGACGTGGACGTCGCGAACGTGTCGAGCGTCGAGTACGCCCGCAACCACACGGAGTACGTGCTGCTGCCGTCACTGTGCGTCGGATCCGACGGCGCGGTCGAGTCGGTTCAGCTCGTGACCGAGGTGCCGCTGCCGGCCGTGCAGTCGATTGCGGTGACGGCGCAGTCGGCGTCGTCGGTCGTGCTCGTGCGGACGCTGTTCCCGTCGGCCGAGATCCGCGCCGAGGGCGAGCCGGCCGACGCGCGGCTGATGATCGGTGACGAGGCGCTGCGGTCGGCGTTCGACGACCCGATCCCGCACCACGACCTCGGTGCGCTGTGGCGTGAGCGGACCGGGCTGCCGATGGTGTTCGCCGTCTGGGCGGCGCGGGTCGGCACGACGGGCCTCGACGAGCTCGACCGGGCGCTCGCGGGCGCCGTCGCCGATGCCCACGAGCACTCGGCCGACGTGGCCCGTGCGGCTGCCACCCGGTACGGCTACCCGGCCGGGTATCTGGCCCGCTACTTCGAGAAGCTCCGGTACCGTTTCGGCGAGAGGGAGCGCGCGGGGCTCGCGCGGTTCTTCGAGCTCGCCCACGGCGCGGGGGCCCTCGACGAGGTGCCGTCGCTCCGCTTCGTCTCCGACCTCGAAAGCGTCTCCTGATGGCGGTCGCCACCTCCACCCGCACGGTCTCCGAGATTCTCGACCGCGCGCTCCAGGGCCAGCGGATCACCGACGAGGACGCGCTCGTGCTGCTGGGGAGCCGCGACCTGGTCGCGATCGGGCAGGCCGCCGACGAGCTGCGCAACCGCAAGGTCGATCCGGCCGAGGTCACGTTCATCGTCGACCGCAACATCAACTACTCCAACGTCTGCGTCACCGACTGCGACTTCTGCGCCTTCTACCGGCGGCCGGGCGATCTGAAGGAGGGCTACACCCTCCCGAAGGGCGTGATCTTCAAGAAGATCGCCGAGACGCTCGCGATCGGCGGTACCGGAGTGCTGATGCAGGGCGGTCACAACCCCGACCTCGGCATCGAGTGGTACGAGGACCTGTTCCGGTCGATCAAGGAGCGCTACAAGGTTCACCTGCACGCGCTGTCGCCGCCTGAGATCCAGTTCATCTCGCGGCGCTCGAAGCTGCCGGTGCCGACCGTGCTGTCGCGGCTGCGCGACGCCGGGCTCGACTCGCTGCCGGGCGGCGGTGGCGAGATCCTGGTGGATCGCGTGCGCACCATCATCGCGCCGAAGAAGACGAAGTCCGACGACTGGCTGGGCGTCATGCGCCACGCGCATCGCCTCGGCATCTCCACGTCGGCCACGATGATGTACGGCCACGTCGAGACGGTCGCCGAGCGCGTCGAGCACTTCCGCCGCATCCGCGACCTGCAGGACGAGGCACCCGGGTTCCGCGCGTTCATCTCGTGGACGTTCCAGCCCGACAACACGCGGCTCGGCGAGCAGATCACCGAGACACCGACGTCGTTCGACTACCTGCTGACGCAGGCCGTGTCCCGGATCTACCTCGACAACGTCGACCACATCCAGTCGTCGTGGGTCACGCAGGGCATGAAGATCGGGCAGGTCGCGCTGCACTTCGGGGCCGACGACCTGGGCTCCGTGATGCTCGAGGAGAACGTCGTGTCGGCGGCCGGCACCACGTACCGCGCCACCGTCGAGGACTTCTGCCGCGTCATCCGCGCCGCCGGCTACAAGCCGGTGCAGCGCGACACCCTCTACCGCCGTGTCCGTGACGACTTCTGATTCCGAAGGCGGCGCGGCCGCCCCCGGCTACCTGCTGTACATCTGGACGCCCACGGGCTACCGGCTACAGGAGCGCGAGGGACAGCCGCCGGCAGTCGGAGACGTGGTCGAGCTCGGTGAGCTCGGTCGCCAGGAGGTGCAGAAGGTCGGCTCGTCGCCGCTTCCCGGTGATGCCCGGCCGTGCGCGTTCCTGACGGCGGTGCCCTAGTGCCCCGAGCCTCGGGATCCGGGACGTGATCCCGACCCTCTCGATCCTCCAGTCGCTCGTCGACTTCGTGACCAGGACGATCGGCGACCACGGCGGGCCGGCGGTGTTCCTGCTGATGACCCTCGAGTCGGCGTGCATCCCGGTGCCGAGCGAGGTGATCCAGCTGTTCGCGGGCTACCTCGTGTCGCAGGACAAGATGGGCCTCGTCACGGCGATCCTGGCGGGCACGCTCGGCAACGTCGTCGGCTCGTGGATCGCGTGGGGCATCGGCGCCACCGGCGGCCGCGAGTTCATCGAGCGGTACGGCAAGTACGTGCACGTCACGCCCAAGCGGATGGAGCTCGCCGACCGCTGGTTCGAGCGGTACGGGAACAAGGTCGTGTTCTGGTCGCGGATGCTGCCGATCGTCCGCACGTTCATCTCGCTGCCCGCCGGGGTGGCCCGGATGCCGTTCGCCAAGTTCACGCTCTACACGTTCCTCGGCGCGCTGCCGTGGGTCACGGGCCTGACGTTGCTCGGCGTCTGGGTCGGCCAGGACTGGGAGACGTGGGAGGGCCGCCTGAAGTACTTCGACTACCTCGTCGGCGTCGCCCTCGTCGTCGGCATCGTGTGGCTGGTCCGGAAGTGGCGACGCGCGGCTCCGGCGTGAGGTGATCCGGCCGGTCGTCGTCGCCTGGGCCCTCACGCGGGTCCTCTACCTCGCAGCCGCCGAGTGGTCGGCTCGCAGGGTCGCGGCGGGCGACGCGCCGGTGCGGTACCCGGCGGAGCACTTCTGGGACACGCTGGTGGCCTGGGACGGCCTGCGCTACCTCGACGTCGCGCGGGTGCTGTACCCCGCGACGCTGGCCGAGCAGCACGGCTTCTTCCCGCTGCTGCCGCTGCTCCTGCGCGGACTGGACGAGATCGGCATCCCGCCACTGGCCGGCGGCCTGGTGCTGGCCAACGCAGCCGGGCTGGCCGGGCTGGTCGCGGTGGTGTACGTCACGCGGTACCTGTTCGACGCCGCCGTGGCGACCCGGACGGGCGTCGCGCTGGCGTGTTTCCCGCTCTCCTATGTGCTCTCGATGCTGTACTCGGAGCCGTTCGCGCTGGCCGCCGGGTTCGGTGCCGTGGCGCTCGCGCAGCGCGGCCGCTTCTGGGCTGCCGTGCCGCTCGGCATCGCCGTCGGCCTGTCGCGGTCGAACGGCGTGCTGTTCGCACTGCCGCTGGCCGGTGCGGCGCTGCGGGCGGGCGGGCCGATCGTCGCGCGGCTGTTCGCCGTCGCGGCGCCGGCGATCGGCCTGGGCGCGTTCGCCGCCTACCTGCAGGCGCGCACCGGCAGCCCGCTGGCGTTCCAGGAGGCGCAGCGCAAGTTCTGGTTCCGGCGCTCTCCCGGCCTCGCGGCCGCAAAGGCCCTGGTCAACCGGATCTCGCTCGACAAGGACTTCGTGGCCTCGCTGTCGCCGTACTTCACGGTCGGCTACCTGGCGGCGATCATCGGGGTCGTCCGGCGCGTGCCGGTGGAGTGGACCGTGTTCGCTCTGCTGACCATCGTGCTGCCGCTGTCGACCGGGCGCTACGCGGGCATCGCGCGGTACGGCCTGCTGGCGCTGCCGGTGTTCTGGGCGCTGGCATGGCTGGGCGGCCGCTACCGCCGGCTGTGGCGCGTCTACCTGGTCGTGGGGCCGGCGATCGGCGTGCTGCAGGTCGTGTGGTGGCTGCCCGGCCACACGCCCTGACCGGTCAGCGGTCGACGGCCTCGATCGCGATGTAGGGCGGCTTGTCGCGCAGGGCGAGCGAGACGCGGCCCTCGACGAGCGCGATCAGCTCGTCGCCCACCAGCGCGCGGCGCCAGTCCAGGCCGAGTGGCAGCCCGTCGAGGTCGCCGAGCACGACGGCCTCCATGAACCGCTCGAGCTCGCTGCGCGTCGCGACCAGCTCGGGAGCGATCCCGGCGTCGGTGCAGCGCACCTTCAGCAACGTGCCGGCCAGCCCGGCAGCTGCGTCGGCGCGGCGCTGCACGGCCGGCGGCGCCGGCGACTCGACGCGGATCGGGTCGGCGTCTGCGGCAGCCGCGACCGCGGCCAGGATCGCCTCGATGTCGCGCGGCTTGAGGCCGGTGGCGGCGCCGCGGATGCGGGCCAGCGCATCGGCCGTGGTCGGCGCGACCCGGGCCACCTCGACCAGCGTCGGATCCTTGACGACCCACGAGGACGGCAGGTCACGGCGGCGTGCCTCGACCTCGCGCCATGCCGCCAGCTCGCGCAGCACGGCCAGCTGGCGCGGCGAGAGCCGTCCCCGGCGCTGCACCTTGCGCCACGCCTCACGCGGGTCGGGCGTCGGATCGCCGCCGTCGGGCGAGCGCCGTGCCACCTCCGCCAGCGCCCAGTCGAGCCGACCGACCTTCTCGAGCCGGTGCTTCAGCTCGTCCCAGAGGGCCTCCAGCCAGCGCACGTCGTCGCCGGCGTACACCAGCTGCGAGGCCGACAGCGGGCGGCGCTTCCAGTCGGAGAACGACTCGTGGTGGTCGGGCGACACCTTCAGCGCGTCGCCGAGCAGCCGCTCCAGGCTGGCCGACGCCGTCAGCCCGACGAACCCGGCGACCACCTGCGTGTCGCGGATGCGGGTGGGGCGGATGCCGAAGTGCAGCCCGAACGCCAGCACGTCGGCGGCCGGCGCGTGCATCAGGATCTCGACCTCGGGGTCGGCGATCAGGTCGGCGATCGCATCCAGCGGCGCTCCCGCCAGCGGGTCGATCAACACGACCTCGCCGTTGACGGCGATCTGCACGAAGCACAGCACGGGGGCGTAGGTGCGCTCCCAGAAGAACTCCGTGTCGATCGCGCAGCGCCCGGCCGCGCGCGCCAGCGCGACGACCTCATCGACGCCCGCGGCGTCCGTCACCAGTCGATCTTCCACCCGGGGAGCGTAACCGAGGCGGGTTGTTACGCAGCGACGCGCTCGCGCACGTCGCGGCGTCCGACCACCGCGAGCAGCGCGGACACGACCTGCGGGTCGAGCTGGCGGCCCGCCTCGGCCCGCATCCGGCGCTCCGCCTCGTCGCGCGTGAGCGCCCCGCGGTACGGCCGGTCGGACGTCATCACGTCCCAGGTGTCGCAGGCGAACACGATCCGCGACAGCAGCGGGATCTGGCTGCCGGCGAGCCCGTCGGGATACCCGGCGCCGTCCCAGCGCTCGTGCGCCGAGCGGACCGCAGACGCGGCCGACTGCAGGAACGGGATGCCGCGCAGGATGCGTTCGCCGACCACGGTGTGGTCGCGCACGAACGTCCACTCCTCGTCGCTGAGCGGACCGCGGCGGGCGAGGATCTCGTCGGGGATCGCGATCTTGCCCACGTCGTGCAGCACCGCGGCGAACTCGAGGTCGCGCAAGTCGTGGCCCGTCAGCCCGAGCTCGCGGCCGACGGCGACCGCGAGGCGGGAGGTCGCGCTGGCATGCTCCTGGGTCTGCAGGTCCTTGGCCTCGAGCGCGTTCGCCAGCGCCGTCACCGTCGACAGGTAGGCGCTCTCGATCTCGGTGTGGAGCCGCGCCCGACGCAGCACCCCGCCGGCGTTGCCCGCCAGCGTCTCGAGCGAGCCGAACACGGACGGATCGGGCGCATCGGCGGCGAGCAGCACCAGCACGGCGCCGAACACGTCGGCGCCGTCGGCGATCGGCTCGAGCACGCACAGGCGGCCGCGGGCCTCGCTCTCGGGCGGCAGCGGGACGCCGAGCTTCGCGATCAGGCCGACCGCGTCGATGTAGAGCTGGGGCCGGCCCGTCGCGAGTGCCGGCGGAAGGGCGGAGAGGCCGGTGCGCGGGCCTCCGAGCAGATCGCCGGTGGCCGAGACCAGACGCGTCCGCGCACCGTCGGCGAGCAGCACCGCGGCGAACACGGCGTCGGCGACGCCCGCGGCGCCCTGCGCGGTGTGGTGCATCGCGACCTCGAGGTCGGCCGCGGCCGCGGTCTCGTTGGTGGCGCGCGCCAGCAACTGCTCACGGGCCAGCGCCTGGCCGTGCGCGCGGCGTGCGTCGTGCGTGGCGAGCACGAGCGCGAGCGTCTGTGCGGCCTGGGAGAGCAGTGTGTCGGCACCGTCCGGGAACGGGCCGTCGTGGCGGAAGGCGATCAGGACGCCCTGGTCGAGCGTGCCCGCGATCAGCGGCGCGGCCAGCACGGCGCGCACGCCCTGCGCTCGCAGGTGCGGGTCGGATGTCTCGTGGGACTCGTAGTCGTCGATGCGGAGCGTGCCGCCGGCCAGCGCGGCCGTCTCGACGAGCGCGTCGGCGGCGATCGGGATGTCGCCCGAGTACGCCATCCGCGGCTCGACGCCGTCGGCGTGGCGCAGCACGAGGTCGGCGTGGCGACGCCGCCGGACACACAGCCAGACGCCGTCCGCGCCGACCAGCGCGCGGGTGGCGCCGACGGCGGCCGGTGCGAGCTGCTCGAACGCGCCGGGCGCGTCCACGAGCCCCGCGATCCGGGACAGCGCGGCGAATTGGTCTGCGCCGGACACCATGGTCCTCTGTATCGCCCAAACCGCCGGCGCGCTTGAGCGGAGAGGCGCGCAGTATCCTGCCTCCCCTATGGCTGTTCCCCTGATGGAGCTGCAGGGCCAGTGGGCGGAGCTTCTCCCGCGCGCCAAGCAGGCACTGATCGACGTCGTCGACTCCGGTCGCTACATCCTCGGCCCGCAGGTCAAGGCCTTCGAGGAGGAGGCCGCCGCCGCGCTCGGCGTGGAGCACGGCATCGGGGTCGCCAACGGCACCGACGCGCTCGCGCTCGCGCTGCGCGCAGTCGGCGTCCGGCCGGGCGACGAGGTGATCTGCCCGTCGTACACCTTCTACGCCACCGCCGAGGCGATCGGCGCGATCGGCGCCGTGCCCGTGTTCGCCGATATCGGCGCCGATTACAACCTCGATCCGGCGGCGGTCGAGGCCGCCGTCACCCCGCGCACGCGGGCCGTGGTCGTCGTGCACCTGTTCGGGCACCCGGCCGGCCTCGCGGCGTTCCGCGCACTCTGCGACCGGCACGACCTGGCGCTGGTGGAGGACGCCGCGCAGGCGTTCGGCGCCACCGGCGGCGTGGCGCAGGTGGGCGATGTCGCGACGTTCTCGTTCTTCCCGACCAAGAACCTCTCCACGTTCGGCGACGGCGGCCTCATCACGACGCCGCGGGCCGACGTGGCCGACACCTGCCGGACGCTGCGGTTCCACGGCTCCAAGGACAAGCAGACGTTCACCCAGATCGGGTACAACTCGCGCCTCGACGAGCTGCACGCCGCCGTCCTGCGGGTGTTCCTGGAGGGCGTGACGGGCTGGAACGCGAGCCGCCAGGCGGCCGCCGCGCGGTATCGCGACCTCGGGCTCGACGAGGACGCCACGCTGCCGCCCGACGGCGGCGTCTACCACCTCTACATGGCCCGCGTCGCCGAGCGCGAGCGGGTCGTCGAGGCCTGCAAGTCCGCCGGCGTCGGCTGCGGCGTCTACTACGCGCGGCCGCTGCACCGCCAGCCGGTGTTCGCGCACCTGCCGCAGCGCGACCTGCCGGTCACCGAGGCGTGTGCCCGCGAAGGCATCGCCCTGCCGATGTTCCCGACGCTCACCGAGGACCAGCAGCGGGAGGTCGTGGCCGCGGTCGCGTCGGTCCGCGCCACGGCGTGAGAGTCTGGGTCGATCTCACCAACGCGCCGCACGCCGTCGTGCTGGCGCCGCTGGTGCGCGCGCTCGAGGAACGGGGCGACACCGTCGAGGTGACGGCGCGCGACTACGGCCAGACGGTTGCGATCGCGCGCCTGAACGGACTCGACCCGATGGTCACGGGTCACCACGGCGGCGGTGGCCGGGCCGGTAAGGCGCGGGCGGCGGCCGGCCGGGTGATGGCCCTGCACCGGTGGGCGCGCGGGCGCTCGTTCGATGCGGCGCTCGCGCACGGCTCGACGGACCAGCCGATCGTGGCGCGGCTGCTCCGGATCCCGGCCACGACGATGTTCGACTACGAGTACGCCGTCCTCCAGCACTCGCTCAACTGCCGGCTCGCACGGCGCACGCTGGTGCCGGAGGCGATCCCGCCGCAGCGACTGGCGCGGTACGGCGCCACCGGCGCGCGGCTCGTCCGGTACCCGGGGCTGAAGGAGGAGTACGCGCTGGCCGGCTTCGAGCCCGACCTGGCGGTGCCGGCGGCGTTCGCGGCCGCCGGCGAGCTGCTGGCCGTGCTGCGCCCGCCGCCGGAACTGGCGCTCTACCACCGGTTCGAGAACGACGTGTTCGCCGGCGTGCTCGAGCGCCTGGCGGCCACCGACGGCGTGGTGACGGTCGTGCTGCCGCGCACGGAGGAGCAGGGCGAGCGCATCCGCACGCTCGGACTGAACGGCGTCGTGGTGCCGGATGCCGCCCTCGACGGGCAGAGCCTCGTGGCGGGCGCCGACCTGGTCGTCTCGGCCGGTGGCACCATGAACCGTGAGGCCGTCGTGCTGGGCACGCCGGTGTACACGACGTTCGCCGGCCGGCTCGGCGGCGTCGACGAGCAACTGCTGCGTGATGGCCGGATGCGGCAGCTGGATCGGGCAGGCGATGTCCGGATCGAGCGCAAACCGGCCGACCGCCCTCCGCGCGTTCGCCGTGATCCTGCCGACCTGGTGAACCTGGCCCTCGGCTGACGGGCCTATAATCGCTCCTTATGGGCCTGCTGACGCGGCACCGGCTCGTGAACGTCGCGATCGACGTGGCCCTGCTGTTCGTGGCCTGGTACGCGGCGTTCTTCTTTCGCTTCGACGCCATCTCCCCGTACTGGGAACGCCTTCGCGACGCGGGCGGCTGGCGCTTCGTCCTGATGCAGGTACTCGTCCTGATCGGGATGCGCGTCTACCTGCGGCGGTGGCGCAACACGTCGCTGAATGACGTGCTGGCCCTCGGCCAGGCTCTGCTGATCGGCGTGATCCTGGCCTACGCCTCGATGTGGCTGCTGCCGCCGATCGATCGCGGCGGCAACGACCCGCTGCCACGCGGCGTGGTCGTGCTCGATCTGGTGCTGGCCGGGCTGCTGCTCGTCATGGCCCGCGCGGCGGCCCGGATCGTGTTCGAGCGGCAGGGCCCGTTCGTCCGCGGCCGCGAGGTGCTCGTGATCGGCGGCGGCAACGCCGGCGAGCTGATCGTGCGCGAGATGGTCAAGAAGAGCTCCGCCTTCACGCCGATCGGCATCCTCGACGACGACGCGGGCATGCAGGGGCTGCGGCTCCACAACGTGAAGGTGCTCGGCACGATCGACGACCTCGACCGGATCCTCCGCGACTCGCCCGTCGACGAGGTCGTGATCGCGATGCCGTCGGCATCCGGCGCCCGCCGCCAGACCGTCGTCGAGGTGTGCCGTGCCCGCCGCGTCCCGGTCCGCACCCTTCCCGGGCCGAAGGAGCTGCTCGACGCCGACTCGCTCGTCACGCGGCTGCGCGACGTGCAGGTCGAGGACCTGCTCGGCCGGCAGCCGGTGCGCCTCGACCTGACCGAGATCGGGTCGTACGTCCACGGTCGCGTGGTGCTGGTGACCGGCGCCGGCGGATCGATCGGGTCGGAGCTCGTCCGGCAGATCGGCCGTCTCGGCCCGACCTCGCTGGTGCTGATCGACAACAGCGAGACGAACCTGTTCACGATCGAGCGCGAGCTGAACGACCGCGGCGTCGCGGGCGTCGTCGCGGTGCTGGCCGACGTCAAGGACGCGCAGCGCATGCGCGCGCTGCTCGACACCCACGCGCCGCACGTCGTGTTCCACGCGGCGGCGTACAAGCACGTACCGGTGATGGAGCAGAACCCGCTCGAGGCGATCCGCAACAACACGCTCGCGACGCGCGACCTGGCAGCCATCGTCCGCGACGCCGGCGTCGAGCGGTTCGTGCTGATCTCGACCGACAAGGCCGTCAACCCGCAAACCGTCATGGGCGCCTCGAAGGCGCTCTGCGAGTGGGTGGTCGAGGCTGCGGCGCAGGCCGACTCCGACACGCGCTTCATCGCGGTGCGGTTCGGCAACGTGCTCGCGTCGTCCGGCTCCGTGATCCCGATCTTCCGCGAGCAGATCGCCGCCGGTGGCCCCGTCACCGTCACGGATGCCCGCATGACGCGCTACTTCATGACCATCCCGGAGGCTGCGCAGCTCGTGATCGAGGCGGGCGGCGTGGGCGAGTCAGGCGACATCTTCGTGCTCGACATGGGCGAGCCGGTCTCGATCATGCAGCTCGCGCAGGACATGATCCGCCTGTCGGGCAAGCCGGTCGAGATCCGGGTCACGGGCATCCGGCCCGGGGAGAAGCTCGACGAGGAGCTGTTCGAGGGCGACGAGGCGGTCGAGCGCACCCGGCACGAGAAGCTGCAGGTCGCACGACGCGGCCCGATCGACGTGCACTGGCTGTCCGAGCGTCTCGGCGTGCTCGAGGCGCGCGTGCTGGCGGGCGATGCCGACGGGCTCGTCGCCGCCGTGCACGAGACGGTGCGCAACCCGATCCGCGCGACGCCCGGCCGCGATCCCGCGACGGTCGGCCACTAGTGGACACGCGGCAGCTCGCCGCCCTCGTCGCCGTCGTCGACCGCGCATCGTTCTCCCAGGCCGCCGAACAGCTCGGCGTCACGCAGCCCGCCGTGTCGCTCGCCATCCGCGCGCTCGAGAAACGGCTCGGGGCGACGTTGCTCGACCGCTCCGGCCGGTCGGTGCAGCCCACCGAGGTCGGTCGCGCCGCCTACCGGCACGCGCAGCGCATCCTGGGCGCCGAGGACGATCTCTTCCGCGCGCTCGACGAGGGCGCCACCGACGTCGCCGGCCAGCTCTCGCTGGGTGCCTCGGCCGGGCCGTCCGAGCGGATCCTGCCGCCCATCCTGGGCCGGTTCCGCGAGCGGCATCCCGAGGTGAGCGTCGCGCTGCGCGTCGACGACACCGACTCGGTGATCGCGCAAGTTGTCGATCGTCAGATCGAGCTCGGCGTGGTCGGCGCCGAACGGCCGCATCGATCGTTGCTGTTCGAGCCGTTCCTGCGCGACGAGGTCGTCCTCTGCGTCCCCGCCGGTCACCCGTTCGCCGGTCGCGTCGTGTCGCTGGACGAGCTTCGCGCGGCGCCGCTCGTGGTGCAGCAGGAGGGCTCCGGCGTGCGGGCCGTCATCGAGCGCGAGCTGCGGCGAGTCGGCGTGCGCCCGCGCGACCTCAACATCGTGGCCGAGCTCGGGCTGGCGGAGTCCACCAAGGCGGCCGTCGAGGCCGGCATCGGCGTCTCGTTCATGAGCCGCCTGTCGATGGAGCGCGAGGAAGCCGACGGGCTCGTCGCGTCCGCCACGGTCGACGGGCTGACGACCGCGCGGACGCTGTTCGCCGTCCGTCTCGCCCACCGCCCGTCGTCGCGGGCGACCCAGGCCTTTCTCGAGTTCGCGCGCCAGGAACTGGGCGATCGGGCGGCTCCGCCCGGCGACGGACCGAGCGGTCCGGTGCGCGGCGGCCGCGTGGGTTGATTTGCACTTCGACGGGTACGCACCGACAACCTAAGGGTCGGGGCGATTCGTGCCGACACTCCGCTTGCGATGGCCCCCTGCGACGACTGCGCTCCCGACCTGATCACCCCCCGGACGCGCCTCCACAATGAACTCGGCCGCCTCATCGCGGTCCTTGCCGGCACGGAGGACGAGGGTCTCAGGACCGACCTCGTCGACCGCGCCTATGACGTGATCGCCGTCCTCGAGCGCCTCGACGGCGCCAGCTACGTCGCCCACCCCCGCGGGCTCCGGCTCCTGGTCGAGGGCGAGGCCGCCTGACCGCTACCTGAGTCCGAGGCGCAGGCCGGCGATCCAGTCATAGGTCGCCTCGACGTGCCGCTCCATGGTGGCGCGCGCCCGTTCCGCGTCGCCCGCGTCGACGGCGTCGAGCACGGGCCCGTGTCCGGCCCCCGAGGCGCGGCGCGCCAGTTCCGGCCCCGGAACGAGCCGGAGGAACTCGCCGACCTCGGCCTGGATCGCCGTCTCGGCGCGCACCAGGCGCGCGTTGCCGCTCACCTCGGCGATCGCGATGTGGAACCGCGCGTCGGCCCGCCGGAACCCGGCGAACGACCCGGCCGCAGCATCGACGGCCTCGGCCGCGCCGTGCAGGCCGCTCCGCTCGGCGGCCGATGCCCGTCGCGCGGCGAGCGCCGCGGCCTCGCCGGAGATGGCTCGGCGCCAGTCCGTCAGCTCGCGCAGCTCGGCCTCGCCGGGGACGGTCGCGGATGGCTGCAGGGCGTGCCGCGCGTCGGCAGCGACGAACGAGCCGCCCCCTCGGCCCCGACGCGTCTCGACGAAACCGGCGTCCCGGAGGATCGCGAGCCCCTGCCGGAGGGTCATCGGCGCCACGGCCAGACGCGCGGCGAGCTCGCCCTCGCTCGGCAGCCGCTCGCCCGGCTCGAGCACGCCGGAGCCGATCGCCTCGCCGATCCGGCGTACGATCGCCTCCACCGCACCCTCCACCTGGAGCGGTGCGAACACGGTCTGTCGGGCGGTGACATCCATCCGCTTGAAACTTCTATTGACTAGATGTATAACTGTCGCCGAGCGGCGATCGCAAGGAGCGTAGAGGTGAACGGGCCCACGCAGGACCAGATCGAGCAGTACCAGCGCGACGGATTTCTCGTCGTGGAGCACTACATGGGACGGGACGAGCTCGAGCGCGTGCGCGAGCGGTTCCACGCCTGCTTCGACCACCAGTGGCCGACCGGCCTGCGCCCTGACGAGGTCAACTACACGCCGGGCGTAACGCCGGCCAACGTCGCGCGGCAGCTGTGCAACGTGTGGAAGGCCGACCAGGTGCTCGCCGCGACGACGCTCTCGGAGCGCAACGGCCGTTGGGGCGCGCAGCTCGCACAGGCTCCCGGGATGCGGCTGCTGCAGGACAACATGATCTGGAAGCCGCCCGGATCGAAGGCGCTGCTCGCGCACCAGGACGCCGCCTACGAGACGTTCGTCGTGCCGCAGAACATGACGACGTGCTGGATCGCGCTGGACGACACGCACGCCGACACCGGCACGATCTACTACGCCCGCGGCTCGAACCACTGGCCGCGATCGGCGCCGGGCGGCCAGTTCCACGCGCCCGACGACTGGACGGGGTACCTGCGCGGCGTCGTCGACGCGGAGTACGCCGACGCCGTGGAGTGGGTGCCGATCGAGGTGCCGGCCGGCGGGTGCGCGTTCCACGACGGATGGTGCTGGCACGGCTCGCCGCCGAACGAGCGGCTCGACCGTGAGCGGCGCTCGATCATCTCGCACATGGTGACCACCGACACGCGCTGGCACGAGACGAACCGTCACGAGATCTACAGCAAGTACATGCGGCCCGGCGAGCTCGAGATGGACGAGGCGTTCTTCCCGATCCTGTACCGCGAGGACGGCTACCGGACACCGTCCATCGATCGCGACTTCGCACCGCTCGTGGTCGTGGCGTGACCGCGCTCGACGAGCAGGCCGCCGCCAACGCCACGCTCGAGCCCGACCTGGCCGCTCACATCCGCGACGCCGGCGTCGAGTTCGTCTACTACCAGTTCGTGACGCTCAACGGCCGGGTGATGGCGAAGGTCGTCCCTGCGCGGCACCTGGCGCGCAACCTGGAGCGCGGCGTCCAGTTCCACGGCTCGGCCGTCGCGGATCTGGCCACCAGCCGCGCCGGCACGCTGATCGCCTCGGGCGGCGAGGCGGAGGAGTTCGTGGCGCTGCCCGACGCGAGCACGTTCCAGGTGCTCCCATGGGACACGGGGTTCGGGCGGATGTACTGCAACCTCTACCACCGCCGTGACCGGGCGGTCGATCCCGGCACGCCGCTGCCGACGTGCGTGCGGTCGAACCTCACCCGCGTGCACGCCGACTTCGAGCAGCGGACCGGCTACGAGCTGCGGTCGGGCACGGAGCCCGAGATGAGCTGGCTCGGCCCGGAGATCGAGCCGTGGTCGCAGCCGAACGTGTCGCCCGCGTACCACTTCGGCGCGCTCGAGATGATGCGGCCGATCGTCCGCAAGGTCGTCGGCTACGCGCAGGCCCTCGGGCTCGACATGATCGAGGGCGACTACGAGGACGCGGGCCAGCTGGAGCTGAACTTCCAGTACGACCGCTGCGACCGCACCTGCGACAACCTCGTCACGTACCGGCAGGTGTGTGCGCAGGTGGCGCGGGAGTTCGGCGTGATCGCGAGCTTCATGCCGAAGCCGGCGGTGGGCGCGATGGCGAACGGGTGTCACCACAACCTGTCACTGTGGCGCGACGGCCACAACGTCTTCGCCGATCCGGCCGACCCGACGCTGCACGTCACCGACACGGCGCGTCACGCGATCGCCGGCATCCTCGCGCATGCACCCGGCATGCTCGCGCTCTGTGCACCGACGGTGAACTCCTACGCCCGCTACTGGGACGCCGGGCAGTTCGCTCCCGGTGCCGTCAACTGGGGCTTCGACAACCGTACCTGCGCGATCCGCGTGTCGGCGTCGGGACGCCTGGAGTACAAGCTGCCGGACGCCAGCGTGAACCCGTACCTGTCGCATGCCGCGGTGCTGGTGGCGATTGCGCACGGCCTCGAGGCCGGCCTCGATCCGGGGCCGCCCCAGGCCGGCGACTCGTCCGACCCGGCCGTTGCGGGCGACGCGAAGCTGCCGCGGACACTCGGCGACGCGCTCGCCCTGCTGCAGGCCGATGACGTCGTGCGCGGCGCGCTGCCGGCCGGGCTGTTCGACGCGTTCGTGGAGTACAAGACCGACGAGTGGGAGCGGTTCTGCTCGACGGTCACCGAGTGGCACCGCGAGATGTACCTGCGGGCGCTGCCGTGACCGTCGTACCGGGCCGCCTCACGCTGTGCTGCGCCGACATGGACGCGCGACCGCTGTTCTGGACGGCGCCGGACGGCTCGCGCGACGGCTTCGAGCCGGACGCCGCCGCGTGTGTGGCCGACGCCATCGGGCTCCTGCTGGTGTGGGAGTTCCGGCGCTGGGACCGGTTCGCGGGTGCGCTCGCCGACGGCGAGGTCGATGCGATCTGGTGTGGTTCGGCGATCACCGACGAGCGCCGCAAGGTGTTCTCCTACTCGCGGCCGTACGGCGCGATCGACGAGGCCGTGCTGGTGCGTGCCGACTCCGATATCGGCTCGCTGGCAGATCTCGCCGGACGGCGTGTGGGCGCGATCGTCGCGTCGACCAACATGCGGCTCGCCGAGTCGTTCGGCGCGGCCGAGCTGGTGGGCTTCGACGGATCCTCGGACGACGTGTTCGCCGAGATGGTCGCAGCCGTCGAGTCGGGAGCGGTCGACGCGATGGTCGATGACGAGCCGGCGTTCGGCGCGCAGCTCGCGAGCGGCCGGTTCCGCATCGCGCACGTCGCGGAGACGCAGAACGCCTGGGGTGCCGCGTGCCGTCTGGGCGACGCCGGCACGGTGGCGCTGCTGGACGACGGCATCGGCCGGGCGATCGCGAGCGGCGCGCTGGGCGACGCGTGGCGGAAGTGGTTCGGCGACAAGCCGGTGCCGGGAGTGATCGGCGGCTGACAGATCGCAGCCTGTGAGGCTCACGTCCCGGTGTTGGACGGCTCCGAGGCTGGGTCCGCCTCAGGCCGAACGAGCAGCCGTCGCGGATCGCAGACGCAAGGCGTACGCGGGTGGCCGTGGTGGCGTGCGGCTTTCGTCGGTGGCCGTGAAGAGCCGCATGCGCGGAGGCGACAGGGGGACGTCTCAAATGCCAGGTGATGACCTCATCCGCATCCGGGACGAGGCCGAGCGCAGACTTCGGGCTGAGCTGCTTCGGGCTGCGCTGGGCGAGTCTGCGGCGGGCGGATTGCAGCCTTTGAGGCCGAGCAGCTTCGGGCTGCGCTGGGCGGGTCTGCGTTTGGTGCCGCGGATTTCGGGTGGGGTATTCGGTACTGGGAGTAGCGCTGGTGAGGCGTTCGCCGGCTTGCGATGAGTGGGGTCCGCGCCGCAGCCCGGAGCCTGCGCCGGGCCGGGATTGTCTGTCGTGGGTCGGACGAGCGGCCGTGTCGGATCGCAGACGCCAGGCATCCGCGGGTGCAGCGGCGGTGGCGTGCAGCTTTCGTCGGTGGCCGGCACCAGCCGCAAGCGCGGAGGCGACAGGGGGACGTCTCAAGTGCCAGGTGATGACCCCATCCGGATCCGGGACGAGGCGGATCGCAGCCTTCGGGCTGAGCTGCTTCGGGCTGCGCTGGGCGGGTCTGCGTTGGGTGCCGCGGATTTTGGGTGGGGTATTGGGTGCTGGGAGTAGCGCTGGTGAGGCGTTCGCCGGCTTGCGATGAGTGGGGTCTACGCCGCAGCCCGGAGCGGTGCGCCGGGCCGGCTTGTCTGCGGTCGGCCGGACGAGCAGCCGGGTCGGATCGCTCAAGTGCCAGGTGATGACCCCATCCGCCCGAGCTCCCGCACCAGACGCACCGTGGCCTCGATGCGCGGATCGATCGACGCGATCTCGATGTACTCGTCCTCGGTGTGGTCGAGGGCGCCCACCGGGCCCATGCCGTCGACCGTCGGGATGCCGATCCTACTCATCCACGAGCCGTCCGAGACGCCGCCCGCCATCTCCTCCAACGCCGGCTGGCCGAGCTCGGCGAGGATCTCGAGCGTGCGGTCGGCGAGCCAGTTCGCACGCTCCATGGCCGGGAAGCCACGGTCGTCGGAGCGCCGCACGTCGACACCGTCGTGCACGCCGAACTCGCCGATCCGGTCGAACGCCCAGTCCAGATCGGCACTCGTGAGCGCACGGACATCGACCGTCGCCTCGGCCCGGTCGGGGATCGTGTTCTTGACGTCGCCGGAGTGGAACCAGGTGATGTTCGCCGTCAGCCCCGGCCGGGCGCCGTCGATCTCCTTGCAGATCCGGATCGATTCGTACACTAGCGCCATCAGCGCCGAACGGCCCTCGTGCGGCTCGGTGCCGGCGTGCGCCGCGCGCCCCTTCGCGTAGATGTCGAGCCAGGTGCCCGCCTTGCGCACCGTCACGATCGCGCCCGACGCTCTGCCGCACTCGAAGCACAGCGCGGCGTCGGCGCCGCGCATCCGATCGAGCGTGTGCGGTTCGACGTTGCGGCCCTCCTCGTCCGGCACGCAGTGCAGCTCGACCCGCCCGTGCGAGCCCGCGGGGTCGGCCGCCAGCCGTGCGAGCGCGTCCAGCGAGACGAGCACGCCGCCCTTCATATCGGCCACGCCCGGGCCGAACAGGCGGCCGCCCGCGACCGTGACCGGACGCTCGACCGCAGTCGGCGCCGGGAACACGGTGTCGTGGTGCCCGATGAACAGGACGCGGCCACGACCGGCGCCCTGCGTGGACGCGATCAGGTGCAGGCCGTCGGGCGACGGCACGAGCTCGACCTCGAGCCCCGCCTCGCTGGCCCACCGCGCGAGCAGGTGGGCGGCGCGGTCGACACCGGGGATGTCGCCGGTGAAGGAATCGATGCCGCACAGCTCGGTGAGGCGGGATCCGAAGCGGTCGTTCACGGCGGGTAGCGTAAGGTCACCCGCGGCGGTCGAGCAGCCCGTTCAGCTCCTGTGTGACCCGCGTCGCCTGGTCCTGGCGCACCGGTGGGTGGCGGTCCGGATGCGTCAGCAGGATGGCGTCGCGCAGCAGCGATGCCGGCACCGCGCCCTCCGGTACGGCGTCCCACGGCCGGGGCGTGGCGCTCCGGCCGAGGGGGGAGTCGCACGTCACGACGGTCAGCTCGGCCAGCCCGGCTACATAGGCGACCGACGGCGGCTGGTGGCCCGACTCGACCCGGTGCACGTCGTTGACGTGGATCCGCAATGACTCGGCCGCCGCGGCGACCGTCACGCCTGCGTCGTGCCGCGCGCTCGCGCAGCGCCGCGCGACCAGCTTGCGGAACCGGTCAGGTCGCACGCTCGCCGCCCTCCATCCGCCCTACGACGTCCTCGGCGAGATCGATCTGGCGCTGCCAGACGGATCGCACGATGTCGATCCGCGCCTCCGGTGCGCCGTGGCTCGTGAACGTCTCGGCGAGCGGCGTCACGACCCGCTCCTGCAGGCGCAGCATGCGTGCCACCAGCGCGGCCTGACGCGAGTAGACCGACAGCTGCGGCCCGCGCGGCGCCACCAGGCCGACGAAGTACAGCCGCCCCGGCCCGCGCTTCGGCAGCACGCAGCCAGCCGTTCGCAGCGGCACGCCGTCCTGCCACTGCAGCAACCCGCGGTCGAGAAACGGGAGCTCCACCCTGTAGCCCGTGCACCACACGATCGTGTCGAACGCCTTCGTCGCACCGTCGGCGAACTCGACGTCCAGCCCGTCCGCGCCCTTGATGCCGGGCGCGATCGCAACGCGGCCGTGATGGATCCAGTGCAGCAGCTGCGAGTTGACGATCGGCTTCTGGTCGGTGAGGCGCCAGGTCTCGGGCGACGGCAGGCCGTACTCCTCGGGCCTGCCGACCGCGATCCGGATCATCGTGCGAAGCGCGTAGTCCTGCAGCCGCGGCGGGAGGCGCATGATCCACAACTCGCCGCGCGGCTTGCCGGCGAACGTCTTCGGCTGGAACAGGTGGCCCTTGCGGATCGAGATCGTCGTGTCGTGGCCGGGCCGCTGCGCGCAGTCCACGGCGATGTCGCAGCCGGAGTTGCCCGACCCGACGACGAGCACCCGCGGACCCTCGATATCGGCCGTGCTCTTGTAGCCGGCGGCGTGCAGCTGGAGGCCGGTGTATCCGGGGAGCTCCGGTTGCAGCGGCACCCGCAGGTGGCCGTTCGCGACGATCACACCGGCGTAGCGCCGGGTCTCGCCGTCGCTCGTCTCGACCAGCCAGTCGCGGCCGTCGGGCTCGATCCGGTCGACGCGGGTATCGAACGTCACGTGGCTGACGAGCTTGCGGACGGCGGCGAAGTCGAGCAGGTAGTCGCGCATCTGGTCGCGGCTCGGGTAGAGCGGATAGCTCGACGGCATCGGGTAGCCCGTGAAGCCGGAACTGTCGCGCGGCGTGATCAGGTGCAGCGCCTCGTACCCCGTGTGCCACTGACCGCCGACGCGGTCGTCGGCCTCGAAACAGTCGAACTCGATGCCCGCGTCGCGCAGCGCCTCGATCGAGGCCAGCCCGGTCGCGCCGGCACCGATGATGCAGTACCGCGGTCCGGACATCAGCGGAACACGAGGCCGCCGCTCGCGACGACCGTCTCTCCCGTGACGTAGAGCGCCCGCCCCTCGCCGGCCAGCAAGAACACCAGGTCGGCCATCTCGTCCGGCGACGCGGCTCGGCGCAGCGGGATCTTCGGGATCGCTGCCGCGAGCCGCTCGTTGGCCCGCGTGCCGGGCGTGTCGACCCACCCGGGCGCGAGCGCGTTCACGCGCAGCCGCGGGCCCAGCTCGAGCGCGAGCGACTTCGTGAGCTGGACGATGGCCGCCTTCGCGGCGCCGTACAGCAGCTGCCCGGCCGAGGGCGTGAACGCGTTGACGGACGAGAAGTTGACGATCGCACCACCGTCCGCCATGCCCGGTGCGAAGGCCTGCGTGGTCAGCACCGTGCCGAGGACGTTGCTGTCGAACACGCGCCGGTACAGCTCGACGGTCGTCGTCTCGAGCGTGGTCGGCGGATACACGCCTGCGGCGTTCACGAGCGCAGACGGCGCGCCCAGCTCGTCCGCCACCCGTCCGGCCGCGGCCGCCAGCGCGGCGGCATCGGTCACGTCCAGCCCGATCGCCAGCACGCCCTCCACGTCCGCCGGCGCCAGGTCGAGCGACGCCACGGCAAAGCCCTCGTCGAGGTAGCGCCGCACGCACGCCGCGCCCATCCCGGACGAGCCGCCCGTGACCACGGCGACGCGCGTCATGCCGCCGTGTACCCGCCGTCGATCGGAATCACGGCACCGGTCACGTGCGGTGAGACGTCGCTCGCGAGCCATGCGATCGCCCAGGCGACCTCGTCCGGAGCACCGATGCGGCCCTGCGGAATCTGCGCGGCCACCCGGGCGCGGAACGCCTCGGGGTCGTCCTGGCCGGACAGCCACTCGGTCACGAGCGGCGTCTCGGTCAGTCCCGGCGCGACCGCGTTGACGCGGATGCCGTGCTGCGCCAGCTCGATCGCGGCGTGGCGGGTGAACGCGTTGATGCCGCCCTTCGCGGCGCCGTACGTGCCCATCGTCGCGACGCCGATCGAGCCGAGACGGGATGAGAGGTTGACGATCGCGCCGCCGGTGCCCTGCTCCACCATCAGCCGAGCGACCTCGCGAGTGACGCGGATCGGGGCGGCCAGGTTGACCTGAAGGACCGCGTCGATCTCGTCGTCCGACGTCTCGAGAATCAGGTTCGTGTGGTCCTGCGCCGCGTTGTTGACGAGCACGTCGGCTCCGCCCAGCAGGTCGCTTGCGCCCTCCGCGATCGCCCTCGCAGCCGCGCGGTCGGCGATGTCGGCCGTGAGGTGCTGCACGCCGGCCGGGAGCGCTTCGGGCGCCGTGCGGGACACCGCGAGCACGCGTGCTCCGAGGTCGTTGAACAGTCGCACCGTCGCCAATCCGATGCCGGCGGTACCTCCCGTGATGATCACGCGCTTGCCGTCGAGTCGCATAGGGGGATCATTCCACGCATGACGACACCCCGGTACGGCCCCGCCGACGCCTTCCTCGCTCCCCGCTACACGGGCGTGCGCACCTTCGCCCGGTGCCCGCACGTCAAGGACCTCGACGACGTCGATGTCGCCATCGTCGGCGTGCCGTTCGACACCGGTACGAGCTTCCGGGTCGGCGCGCGGTTCGGCCCGGAGGCGGTCCGCGCCGGCTCGATCCTGCTGCGGCCGTACAACCCGAACCTGCAGGTCGACTGCTTCGCCACCCAGTCGGTGGTGGACTGGGGCGACGTCGACACCACGCCGGGCGACGCGGCGGCGTCGGTCGCGCAGATCGCTGCGCAGCTGGAGGCGATCGTGCGCGCCGGCGTCACGCCGATCGTGCTCGGCGGCGACCACACGATCGCCCTCGCAGAGCTGCGGGCCCACGCCGCGGTGCACGGCCCCGTCGCGCTCGTGCTGCTCGACGCCCACTGCGACACCAACGACAGCTACTACGGCCAGCGCATCTTCCACGGCACGCCGTTCCGGCGCGCGGTGGAGGAGGGCCTGCTGCTGCCCGAGCAGTCCGTGATGGCCGGCATGCGCGGCCCGCTGTACGACCCCGGCGAGTGGGACCGGCCGCGCACCGAGCTCGGCTTCGACGTGATCCCGTGCGAGGAGCTGCGCGACATGACGCCCGCCGACTACGGCCGCCGCGTGCGCGAGCGGGTCGGCGACGCGCCCGTGTTCCTGTCGTTCGACATCGACGTGATCGACCCGTGCCTGGCACCGGGCACCGGCACACCGGAGGCCGCCGGCCTGCTGCCGTACCAGGCGCTGCGGTTCGTGCGGGCGCTCGCCGGGTTGCCGTTCGTGGGCTACGACGTGGTCGAGGTATCGCCGCAGCTGGACGGCCCGGGAGGTCCCACGGCGATCCTGGCGGCGAACATCGCGTACGAGTTCCTCGGACTCAATGTGCTTCGTAAGCAGTAGGCTGCGATGGATGTGGGGAGGATTGGTCCGGGCCGTGCTCGCGGCGGCAGTGCTTGCTGTTGCCGCGACGCCGGCGGCTGCCGCCGTACCCGCCACGTCGCTCACGAACGGCGACTACCTGGCCTTCGCCGATCGGCTGCAGGTGGCGCTCGATCCGACGTGGGACGCGAGGGCCGGCGCCTACCGCACCAGCGGCACGGTGTTCGTGCGCGTCAACGCGGCGCTGCTGTACGCCCACGCGAACGCCGCGCTGGCCGGTCACACCGGCGCCAGCCGACAGGACGCACGGGCCCGGTCGATCGTCAAGCTGCTCACGCAGGCGCCCGCGTTCCGGTTCAAGGGCAGCACCGGCCCCGGTTGGACATCGCGCATCGACTGGCCCAATACGCCGGGACACTTCTCGCTCGACCCGAAGGTGGCCGAGGCGCTCGCCGCCGCCTACCAGGCGCGGGCCAGGATCGGCCTGCCGGCGCAGCTCCAGCGGCGCATCCGCAACCGGATCGCGCTCGTCGCCCGGTCGCCGTTCAACCGCAAGCGCCACCTCGACCAGGTCAACTGGAACGCCGACCTGTTCCTGGCCGACTGGGTCGTCAACGGCCGGTCGCTCGCGAAGTCGCCCTACCGCGCTCTGCTGAAGTCGTTTCTCGACCATGCGCGCAAGAACAACGCGGGCGGGACGACGAACCTGAACGCCGGCTACGGCTTCCACTACCGGCCCGACCGGCCCGGCGCGAAGGAGAACAGCAACTCGACCGGCGAGTACGCGAGCATGGTGCTGGCCGTCGTCGGGCCGTACGACCTGGCCCGGTCGCAGGGCATGAAGTCGATCTCGCGGCGCGAGGGCGAGATCGCGCGGCGCTGGCAGCAGCGCGTCCTGTACGGCGACTGGACGCATGCCGGCATGCTCAACTGGGACACCGGGCACGGCTACCTGCGCTGGCAGCTGCGCCGCTACTGGGCGCTGGCGGCGAACGGTCTGCTCGCCGTCGCGTCGTCGCGCCGGCTCGCGTTCGGCACCACCGCCCGGGCACAGGCGAAGTACCTGTTCGACCAGTCGTTGCGCACGTACGACCGGCTCGCCGCGAGCGAGGGGCCGTTGCTCGGCTCGACGTTCTTCGGGATCAGGAACGACGCGTCACAGCAGCGCCTCGACCCGGCGCTGACAGCCGCCCGCTTCGAGTCGCTGGCCACCCGCGCCGCGGTGCTCGGTCTGGGACCGCTGAAGGAGGTGCCGCTGCCTTCCGCCTACGGCTTCGACCCGGACATCCGCCGGCTCGCGATCACGACCCCCGCCTACTCGACGGCGATCACCCCGGCCGGCGACATCGGGAACGGGGGCGCTGAACTGTCGCGCCTGTTCGACGGCACCGGCGTGCCGCTGTCCGGCACCGGTGGCAACGGCGTCACCTCGAGCGGGTTCGGCCTGCGCCTGACGGGGGGCAACCGCACGATCCTCGAGACGCAGCCGGGCTTTCCCCGCTACTCGCCGACGATGGGCCGGCTCGGCGCGAACGTCCGCCCCGGCGGCGGCGCGTTCTCCAGGATCCACAGCCAGACCCGCGCCGGCAGCGGCAGTCGCCAGGTGACCGTCGCGCACGATTTCACGCCGACCACGATTCACGTCCGGCGCCGCATCGTCGGCGCCCGCGGGCTCGTCGCGCAGATGCGCTTCCCGGCCTACAAGCAGGCGACGTACGACCTGATCCGCGGCCTGACGGTGACCGGCGTCGGCTCGGGCTCGGGCGAGCGCAGCGCGGCCGGCGTCACGAGCATCCGCGTGCGGCTACCCGACGGGCGCGACTACCTGGTCGCGTTCGATGCGCCACTCCCCGCCAACAGCACCGTCCTCGTCGTCCTGCCGCAGAACGCGCGGTCGGCGCCGACCACGGACCGCACGGCGATCGTCTCGGTACCGGTGCGGAGCAACGACATCGCGCTCGGCTACACGCTGACGCCCTAGCGGCGGCTCGGCTCAGTGCGAGGCGCAGGTGGAGCAGCCGGCGTCGCCGGAGTCGGCCGCGGCATCGGCGGAATCGTCGCCGTCCTTCATCTGGAAGGAGGAGCCGCAACCGCAGCCGGCCACGACGTTCGGATTCTCGATCTTGAACCCGGTGCCGTTCAGCCCGTCGACGAAGTCGATCCCGGCGCCGCTGAGGTACGGCAGGCTGAAGGGGTCGACGACGATGCGGACGCCGTGCATCTCGATGACGGCGTCGCCGTCGGCCGGCGCCTCGTCGAAGCCGAGCGCGTACTGGAACCCGCTGCAGCCACCGCCCTGGACGGCGATGCGCAGGACCTCGGCGCCGTCATCCTCGGCGGCGATGAACTCGCGCACCTTGTCGGCGGCCTTCGGGGTGATGGTGATACTGGGTGTGGCGAGGGTGTCGGACATCGGTGTCCTCTCAGCGTAGCGACTATTTCAACGCCTACCACCGCCCGGAGATTCCCGAAACCAGCGAAGTCCGCCATCTGCCGTCAGGACGCCGTCCACGGGCCGGTCGTGCGGCTCGGTTGTGAGGGTGGCGAGCACCTCATCGCCGAACACCACCGCGACCACCCGCGCCGTCGTGCGCGGGAGCGCGCGGTCGTACGAGCCGCCGCCCTGACCGAGCCGGCTCCCCGACCCGTCGACGGCCAGCGCTGGCACGAGGACCAGGTCGGCGCCCGCGATCGCATCGCGGCCGAGCGACGGTCCCGCCGGCTCTCGCATCCCGAGCCGGCCCTCCCCCAGCCCGGCCGGGCCGGTGAATGCCGCCCAGTCCAGGTCCATATCGTCGAGCAACACCGGCAGCAGCACACGCACGCCCCGCGCGTGCAGCGCCTCGAGCAGCGGCAGCGTCGGCGGCTCCGAACGGACGCCGACGAACGCCGCGATCGTGGCGCCGTCCAGCGCCGCCGCGTGGCGTGCCAGCGCGGCGCCGGCGGCGGCGCGCTCGTGATCGCTGCGGTCGGCGCGGGCTCGGCGCAGTCGTCGCCGCAGGTCGGCCTTCGGCTCAGGCATCGGCCGGGCCGATCGACCAGCCGGTCGTGCGCGCCCAGGCCTCGGCACCGGCCATCAGCACGTCGACGACCGGGTCCTTGACGTCGCTGTAGGTGTCGCGGTGATCGGGGAACCGGCGTGCCAGCACGCGCTTCACCTCGGCGTACGCGGCGGCCGCATCCGGCGCCGCCCGCAGGTAGTCGCGGCACAGCAGGGCGTAGCGCTGGTTCAGCCGGCCGGCCTCGCGCACGTGCACGTGGGCGGGCCGGAGGCGGGCCGGTGCGCGGAAGTAGCGCTTGGCGAGCTCGTCGGGATGGCCCGCGAACCCCGGCGGCGGATGGTCGGCCAGCCCCGCCACCTCCTCGAACCCGGCCGTCGCCCGCGACAGGTCGGAGAGCGCCGCGACGGTCACCTGCACGTCGATCACGTCCTTGGCCGCGAGGCCCGGCACGGCGGTCGAGCCGATGTGGTCGACCCGCAGCACCGCCTCGCCGAACACGGCTCGCAGCTCGGCCGCGAGGACGCGGAACTCGCCCGGCCACGCCTCGCGGTACTCGACGATCGTGACCGTGCCCGTCATCGCAGGCAAGCGTAGTGCCTTCCGCCAGGCACGGCTTGTGACACGTGCCGAAGCGCACGATGATCGCCCGCAAATCGGCTCCCTGCTTGCGATTGGACGACTTCGGGTGCCGAACGCCGGATGGTGGTTTGTTACTCCTGAGAGGCCGCGCTAGAGTCTGCCGCGAGGTGGCAGCTGCCATGGGGCTCAAGGAACTGGCTGCGAACAGCCGAAGGAGGGGGCGCTGATGCTTGGCGACTGGGCCTCCCTGCTCATCTACCTGCTGTTTGCCGCGCTCGTCGCGGGCAGCCTGCTGTACGCGTCCGTCGCCCTCGGCACGCGCGGCCGGCGGCCCGGCCGGCAGAAGTCGTACTCGTTCGAGTCGGGCGTCTCGCCGGGCTCGTTCCAGCCCACGAACCTCTCGATCAACTACTACCTGACGGCGATGCTGTTCATCGTCTTCGACATCGAGATCGTCTACCTCTACCCGCTCGCCGTGATCCTCGACAAGCTCGGCACGTTCGGCTTCATCGAGCTGTGCACGTTCGTCGCGGTGCTGGCGGTCGGCTACATCTACATCTGGCGGAAGGGAGCACTCGAGTGGAAGTGATCCCGCCCGCACAGGTGCGGCGCTCGTTGCGCGCGACCCAGCTCGAGGACATCGTCATGACGACGACGGTCGAGAAGGCCATGGCCTGGGCCTCGTCCAACTCGGTCTGGCCGTTCGGCTTCGGCCTCGCGTGCTGCGCCATGGAGATGATCGCGATGATCACCTCGGCGCGCTACGACGTCGCGCGGTTCGGCTCCGAGGTCGTGCGCGCCACGCCCCGTCAGGCCGACCTGATCATCGTGTCGGGCCGTGTGGCCCACAAGATGGCCGAGCCGATCCGGCAGCTGTACGAGCAGATGCTCGAGCCGAAGTGGGTGATGGCGATGGGCGCCTGCTCGTCCACGGCCGGGATGTTCGCCAACTACGCGGTCCTCCAGGGCGTCGACAAGATCGTCCCGGTCGACGTCTACGTGCCGGGCTGCCCGCCGCGTCCCGAGGCGGTCGTCGAGGGCCTGCTGACGCTGCAGAAGAAGATCAAGGCCGGTATCCCGCCCGCATACCTCCAGCAGCAGAGCGATGCCTGACCCGATTCGCGAGATCTCGCAGCCGACGTGGGGCGACCCCGACGTGGGCGCACTGGAGCGCCTCACCGCCGCCCTCGGGGAGGGCGGCGTGCTGACGCACAAGATCGACCGCGACGAGCTCACGATCGTGGTCGCCGCCGATCGCTGGGTCGAGACGGCCACGTTCATGCGCGACGACGAGGGCTACGACTTCTTGTCCGACGTCGTGACGGCCGACTGGCTCGGCTACGGCGGGGACGTCGCGGGCTACTGGGGAACGAACGCCTTCGGCGGCCGCGACATGAACCGCTCCGGATCGTGGGGCAATGCGGCCGTGCCGAAGCCGCTCGGCGACAAGCGCTTCACGGTCTCCAGCCACCTGCTGAAGCTGATGACCGTCGCGCCGGGCGAGCACCGCCGCGTGCGGATCCAGGCCTGGCTCGACGACGGCGAGGAGATCTCGACGCTGATCGGCGTCTTCCCCTCCGCCGACTACCACGAGCGCGAGGCCTACGACATGATGGGCGTCGTCTTCACGGGTCACCCGAACCTCGTCCGGATCCTGCTTCCCGACTACTGGGAAGGCCACCCGCATCGCAAGGACTCGCCCGTCGGCGGCGAGCCCGTGCAGTTCTCGGACGACGTCTGATGGCCGCCACCCAGCCCCGCAAGCATGCGTGGCCGACGCTGGCCATCCCCTCGCCGACGCCGTCGGTGACGGTGCCGTCGACCGACAACCCCGACCTGCTCGAGATCAACCTGGGCCCGAACCATCCGTCCACGCACGGCGTGCTGCGCCTCGTCGTCCACCTCGACGGCGAGATCGTGGCCGGCCTGCGCAACGAGCTCGGCTACGTGCATACGGGCATCGAGAAGAACATCGAGCAGAAGACGTACTGGAAGGCGATCACGTACGTCCCGCGGATGGACTACCTGTCGTTCTTCTCGGGCGAGGTCGCGTTCTGCATGGCCGTCGAGAAGCTGCTCGAACTCGAGGTGCCGCGTCGCGGCGAGTACCTGCGCGTGATCTTCCAGGAGCTCACGCGGCTGCACTCGCACCTGATCTTCCTCGGCACCGGGTCGGTCGACCTGGGCGGCATCGCCCTGCTGTTCTACTGCTTCCGCGACCGCGACTACGTGCTCGACCTGTTCGAGATGGTCACCGGCCAGCGCATGCACCCGCGCTACAGCCAGGTGGGCGGCGTCGCCGAGGACATCCCGAAGGGCTTCGAGCCGAAGGCGCGCCAGTTCATCTCGTACATGCGGGGCCGCATCTCCGAGTACGAGGACCTGATCGGACAGAATCCGATCTGGCGCTCGCGCACCGTCGGGGTGGGGGTGATGCCGCCCGAGTTCGCGATGCTGATGGCGCAGTCCGGCCCGAACGTACGCGCCTCCGGCATCCCGTGGGACCTGCGCACGGCGAACGGCGGCTACGGCGCGTACCGCGAGCTCGACTACCAGCCCGTGCTGGGCCAGAACGGCGACGTGTTCGACCGCTTCTGGGTGCGCGTCCAGGAGATGCGGTCGTCGCTCGACCTGATCGAGAAGTGCCTCGACGGCCTGCCGGAGGGCCCGGTCATCTCGGACGACCGCAAGGTCGTGCTGCCGCCGCGCCACGAGCTGCACACCTCGATGGAGTCGCTCATCCATCACTTCAAGATCGTCACCGAGGGCTTCCGCGTGCCGCCCGGTGAGATCTATGCGCCGATCGAGTCGGCCCGCGGCGAGTTCGGCTTCTACATGATCTCGGACGGCTCCGCGAAGCCGTGGCGCGCGCGCCTGCGACCGCCCAGCTTCGTGACGCTGTCGTCGCTCGCGGCGCTCGCGACCGGCCACTACCTGGCCGACCTGATCGCGATCCTGGCGTCGATCGACCCGGTCATGGGGGATTGCGACCGCTGATGGCCCTGGACACGCTGTACGAACCCATCCAGCGGGAGATCGCGAAGTACCCCGACCGCCGCTCGGCGATCCTGGCCGCGCTGCGCCTCGCCCAGCAGAAGTACCGCTGGCTGTCGCCGGAGGCCTTCGAAGAGGTCTCCCGCTGCATCGACCTGCCGGTCGCGCACTGCCAGGCGGTGGCGTCCTTCTACGACATGTTCTTCCTCGAGCCGGTCGGTGAGCACCTGGTCGAGGTGTGTACGAACGTGTCGTGCTGCCTGGTCGGCGCAACCGATGTCGTCGGCGCCTTCGAGCGCGAGCTCGGCTGCCGGCTCGGCGAGACGTCGGCCGACGGCGCCGTCACGCTGCGGTCGGTCGAGTGCCTCGGCGGCTGCGGCTGGGGGCCGGTCGTGTCGGTCGATCACCGCTATCTCGAGCACTTCACCGCCGACGACGCGAAGACGGTCGTCGGCGACCTCCGATCCCGCGAGCCAGGACACTGATGCAGGGTCCCACCTACGCCGCCCCGCGCCCCGACGCGATCCTGCTCGACTTCGAGGGGGACCGCGCCGACATCGCCGCCTACGAGGCATCGGGTGGCTACAAGACGGCGTTCGCCCAGGCCGCGCGGCCGTTCGACGAGTTCGTGCAGGAGCTGAAGGACTCCGGCCTGCGCGGACGCGGGGGAGCCGGCTTCCCGACCGGCATGAAGGTGTCGTTCATCGGCAAGGGCGAGCGGTTCCTGGTCGTGAACGCCGACGAGTCCGAGCCGGGCACCTTCAAGGACCGCGAGCTGCTGCTGCGCAACCCGCACGCCCTGATCGAGGGCTGCATCATGCTCTGCAACGCGATCAATGCGCGGGCCACGTACATCTTCATCCGCGGCGAGTACGCGGCCGAGGCCGACGAGCTGTCGGGGGCCATCGCGCAGGCCTACCAGCGCGGGTATCTGGGCACCGCGCTGCCCGGCGCGCCGGGCAAGGTCGACATCTACGTGCACCGTGGCGCCGGCGCCTACATCTGCGGCGAGGAGACGGCGCTGCTGTCGGCCCTCAACGGCGAGCGCGGCCAGCCGACCGCGAAGCCGCCGTTTCCGGCCGTGTCCGGCGCCTGGAAGAGCCCGACGCTGCTCAACAACGTCGAAACCGTGATGACGGTGCCGTTCATCTTCGCGATGGGCGCCGACCGCTACCAGCAGCTGCGCACCGAGCAGACGACGGGCACGCGCCTGATGTCGCTGTCCGGGCACGTGCAGCGGCCCGGCAACTACGAGCTGCCCGTGAACGCCACGTACCGCGACCTGATCGAAGGGTGCGGCGGCGGCGTCGCCGGCGGCCGCCCCATGAAGTGCTTCATTCCGGGCGGCTCGTCCGCGCCGATCCTCATGCCCGACGACCTCGACGTGCAGCTGGCCGTCGAGACCGTGGCAGCGGCCGGGTCGATGGCCGGATCGGGCGCCGTGATCGTGATGGACGACCGCACCTCGATGGTGCATCTCGCCCTGCGCGTCGCCGACTTCTACCGGCACGAGTCGTGCGGCAAGTGCACGCCGTGCCGCGAGGGCACGCGCTGGATGGTGGAGCTGCTGAAGCGCGTGGCCTCGGGAGAGGCGCAGATGCACGAGATCGACCTGCTGGTCGAGATGTGCGACCGCATCGAGGGCAAGTGCCTGTGTCCGCTCGGCGACGCCTGTGCGATGCCGGTGCGCTCGTACCTGAAGCACTTCCGCGCCGAGTTCGAGGCCTGTATCGGCGTCGGCGTGCCCGAGGGCCTGTCCGCGCCGTTCGGCGCCCTCTACCCCGAGCTGAAGCGCAACCTCCCGCTGGTGCCGGCCTGATGGCGACGACCGAAGCCGCCACGGTCACCGTCACGTTCGACGGTCGCGAGGTGCAGGTGCCCGCCGGCACGCCGCTGGTCGTCGCGGCGGCGCACGCGGGCATCGAGATCCCCGTCTTCTGTTACGAGCCGCGGCTCGGCCCGCCGGTCGGCGCGTGCCGCATGTGCCTGGTCGAGGTCGAGATGGGCGGCCGTCCGATGCCGAAGCTGCAGGCGGCCTGCACGATGACGGCCGCCGACGGCATGATCGTGCGCAGCGCCGCCACCTCCGCGAAGGCCGAGGAGGGGCAGGACGCGGTCCTCGAGTTCCTGCTGCTGAACCATCCGCTCGACTGTCCGGTCTGCGACAAGGGCGGCGAGTGCCCGCTGCAGGACCTCGCGTTCCGGTACGGCCCCGGCAAGAGCCGGATGACGCTGCCGAAGCGGACGTACGAGAAGCCGTTGCCGATCTCGCCGTCGATCGTGCTCGATCGCGAGCGCTGCATCCTCTGCTACCGCTGCACCCGGTTCTCCTCCGACGTCGCCGAGGATGGCGAGCTGATCGCGCGGGAGCGCGGCGCTTTCAGCGTGATCGCGACGTTCCAGGAGCGCCCGTACGTCGGCGCCTTCTCCGGCAACGTGACCGAGCTGTGCCCCGTGGGCGCTCTGCTGCCGACCCCGTACCGCTTCAAGGCGCGGCCGTGGGAGATCGTCAACGTGCCGTCCGTCTGCGGCGGGTGCGCCGTCGGGTGCAACACGTGGGCCACGGTCCGCGAGGGCCGCACCGAGCGCGTGCTGTCGCGCAACCATCCCGAGGTCGACGAGGGCTGGCTCTGCGACCGCGGCCGGTTCGCGCGCTTCGAGCCGCTCGCCGACCGCCTCAGCGAGCCGCTGATGCGCTCCGCCACCGGCCTCGACGCCGTCTCGTGGGACGAGGCCACCCGCACCGTCAGCCAGCGCCTCCGCCACGTCGACTCCCTCGAGGGCGCCGGGTCGGTCGCCATCGTCACGGCCGGCAACCTCACCAACGAGGAGGCGTACGCCTGGGGCCGCATCGCCCGCGACGTCCGTGCGCTGACGGCGTCCGGCCCCACCGCGAGCGCCGGCGCCTGGGAGCTGCTCGACCCGTACGCGGCGCGCATCGACGACCTCGACCGTGCCGACGTGATCGTGGTCGTCGGCGACAGCGACGTGGCCGACCGCGGCGGTGTGCTCGACCTGCGCATCCGCAAGGCCCGTCGCCGGGGCGCGCACGTGATGATGGTCGGACCGGGCGGCACGCTGCTCGATCGGGACGCCGGCACCGTGCGCCAGACCGCTGCGGGCACGACCACGGCGCAGGCTCTCGCCGGTCTGGTCGCCGATCCCGGCCCGCTGACCGGTGCGGAGCACCCGATCCTGATCGTCACCGACGACGTCGACGTCGCCACCATCGCGGCGACCGCGAACGCGCTCGGGCTGCACGAGCGGGGCGGCGTGCTGCCCCTCCCCACCGGGCCGAACGAGCGCGGCGCGCGGATGCTCGGGCTGGCCGGCGGAGGCGACGAGGTGCTGGCCGCGATCGAGGCCGGCGCGGTGCACGCGCTGGTGCTGCTCGGCGTCGACCCGACAGCGGAGTGGCCCGCGGCCGATCGCTGGCAGATGGCGCTGTCGCAGCTGCGCCACGTGATCTGCGTCTCGCCGTTCGTGAACACGTCGGTGTCGTGGAGCCACATCGTGCTGCCGCAGGCCGTCGACTACGAGCGCGAGGGCACGACGACCAACCTCGAGGGACGCATCCAGCGGCTGCGGCCGGCCACGAAGCCGCCCAGCGGCGTGCCCGACCTGGCCGCGTACGTCGCGATCGCCGCGCACCTCGGCATCGAGATCCCGCCGGCGCCGTCCAAGGCGTACGCGCAGCTGGCCGGCGAGCTCGGGATTCCGCTCACATGGAGCGAGCTGAACGGTCGCGCGCCGCTGCCGGCCCGCACGCGCCCCGCCCCCGGTACCTCGACGGACCCCGCGCCGGCACCCGCCGCGCCCGTCGCCGACGGCCGCTTCGCGCTGATCGCCCCGCGCCCCTTCTTCTCGGGCGTCGCGGTCGAGCGCACGCCGGCCCTCGCGCACCAGCGCGCGCCCTGGGTGATGCTCAACCACGAGGACGCCGCGCGCCTCGGCGTGTCGGAGCACGACGTCGTGACGGTGCGCCACGCGGGCGGCGACCATGCCGGCCCGGTGCGCACCTCGCGTCGGCTGCGCGCGGGTGCCGTGCGCATCAACTGGGGCGGCCCACCCGTCTCCGGCGACGCGGAGGTCGTCACCGCCTGATGGTCGACGGCTTCTACATCACCGCCATCAAGGGGTTCGCGCTCGTGAACCTGCTGATGGCGTTCTTCGCGGTCATGACGTGGGTCGAGCGCCGCCTGATCGGGCGGTTCCAGGCCCGGCTCGGCCCGAACCGGGTCGGCCCGTACGGATTGCTGCAGCCGATTGCCGACCTCGGCAAGCTGCTGCGCAAGCAGTCGATGATCCCCGACGGGGCGCGTCCGCGGCTGTACCTGCTGGCGCCGTTCATCTCGCTGTTCTGCGCCATCGGGGCGTTCGGCCTGATGCCGTTCGGCGGGCTCGCCACCGTGCCGGGTACCGACATCCACTTCCACCTGTACATGGCCGACTCCAACGTGGCGCTGCTGTTCGTCGCGGCGCTCGGTTCGCTCGGCTTCTACGGCCTGCTGATCGGCGGCTGGGCGTCGGGCTCGAAGTACTCGCTGCTCGGCGGCATGCGCGCGATCGCCCAGCTGGTCTCGTACGAGGTCGCGTTCACGCTGGCCGTGATCGGCGTCGTGATCCACTCCGGGTCGCTCTCGTTCATCGAGATCGCGCAGAAGCAGGACAACTGGCTCTGGTACATCGTCCCGCAGTTCCTCGGCTTCCTGGTGTTCATGGTCGCAGCCGTGGCCGAGTCGAACCGGCCGCCGTTCGACCTCGCCGAGGCCGACGGCGAGGTGGTCGCCGGGTACCACACCGAGTACGGCGGCATGCGGTTCGCGATGTTCGCGAACGCCGAGTTCATCAACGCGATCACGCTGTCGGCGCTGGCGTCCGTGCTGTTCCTGGCCGGCCCGGCCGGCCCGTTCCTGCCTGGCCCGATCTGGATGCTGCTGAAGACCGGCCTGTTCCTGTTCATCTTCATCTGGCTCCGCGCCACCGTGCCCCGCGTGCGCTTCGACCAGCTGATGTCGCTCGGCTGGAAGGTGCTGCTGCCGGCCGCCACCCTCAACCTCGTCGTCACCGCGTTCTTCGTGGTCTACGGATAGGCGCCGCCGCTCATGCTCGATCAGGTCAAGGGATTCAGCGTCACCCTCCGGCACCTCTTCCGGAAGCCGGTCACGCAGCAGTACCCCGAGTACAAGCGCCCGGTCTACCCGCGGTTCCGCGGCCGCCACCAGCTGCACCGCCACGAGAATGGCCTCGAGAAGTGCGTCGGCTGCTCGCTGTGCGCGGCCGCCTGCCCGTCGGACTGCATCCGCGTCGTCCCCGCCGAGAACACGGTGGACAACCGCGTCTCGGCCGGCGAGCGGTACGCCCGCATCTACGAGATCAACATGGCCCGCTGCATCTTCTGCGGCTACTGCGAGCTGGCCTGCCCGTTCGACGCGATCACGCTCGGCAACGACTTCGAGCTGTCGGAGATCTCCCGCGAGGCGCTCGTGTACACGAAGGAGATGCTGCTCGAGAAGCCGATCCGGCGGACGCCGTCGAAGGCGATCGACGTGTTCGACCATCCCGTGCAGGAGATGGAGCGCACGCTCGGCATGTACGAGATCACGACCGCCACCAATCCCGAGGGCACGCCCGGCGACGACGAAGTCAAGGGGCTCTGGTAGTGGCAACGGTCGTCTGGTTCGTCGCCTCCGCCGCCGCCATCGCGAGCGCGCTCGCCGTGGTGCTGCAGGGCAACCCGTTCATCTCGGCGATCGCGCTGCTGGGCAACCTGGCATCGCTGGCGACGCTGTTTCTGCTGCTCCAATCGGACTTCGTGGCCGCGGCGCAGATCATCGTCTACGCCGGCGCGGTGATGGTGATGTTCCTGTTCGTAATCGCCTACATCGGGCCGCGCGGCGAGCTGCCGGCGACGAAGCGCCGCACCTGGCAGGTGGTCGTCGGCGCGATCGCGGCGGGTGCGATCCTGGTCGAGCTGGCACTCGTGATCGGCCGCACCGGGCTCGATCAGCCCGCGACGGTCAAGGACTCGTTCGGCTCGCCGCAGACGGTCGGCCAGGTGTTCCTGACGACGTACGTCGGCGCGTTCGAACTCGTCTCGCTGCTGCTGCTCGTCGCGGCCATCGCCGCCGTCGTGCTGGGCGCGGGGCCGCGCCCGATGCGCGTCGACCTCGACGAGCGCGAGCGCCGCGTGCGGCAGGCGCGCGAGCTGGCTGCGATCCGGAGCGGCGGCGAGTGACCCCGTCGATCGGCTCGTACCTGATCGTGTCCGGCCTGCTGTTCGTGATCGGGCTGGCCGGCGTGCTGCTGCGCCGCTCGCCGATCGTGGTGCTGCTGTCGCTCGAGGTGATGCTGAACTCGGTCAACCTGACGCTGGTGGGCTTCGGGCGCTACGTCGGCACCCCGTCCGGCCAGGTGTTCGCGCTCGTCGTGATGGGCGTCGCGGCGGCCGAGGTGGTCGTCGGGCTGGGCCTGATCGTCGCCATGGAGCGCCGCAAGATGACGCTCGACACCGACGAGCTCGTGGAGCTGCGCGGCTGATGAGTATCTCCATGATGGCCTGGCTGGCGTACGCCGCGCCGCTCGCCGGCTGCGTGCTGATCGCGCTCCTGGGGTTCGCGGGCGAGCGCGTGCCGCGCCGCACGGCGGCCTGGATCGCGTGCTTCGTGATGCTCGCCGCGTTCGTGCTCAGCGCGGGGGTGTTCCTCCGCCTCCACGCCCTCAGCGAGGACACGCGCTCCATCCACTCGGTCGCCTGGACCTGGATGCAGGCCGGCACGCTCCACGTCGACAACTCGATCCTGGTCGACCAGCTGTCCGCCGTGATGCTGCTCGTGGTGACGGGCGTCGGATTCCTGATCCACGTCTACTCGGTCGGGTACATGCACGGCGACCTCGAGGAGCGGCGCTACTTCGCGTACCTGAACCTGTTCGTGTTCTCGATGCTGATCCTGGTGCTGGCTGCGAACTTCGTCGTGCTGCTGGTCGGCTGGGGCATGGTCGGCCTGTCGTCCTACCTGCTGATCGGGTTCTGGCACCAGAAGCCGAGCGCGGTCGCCGCCGCCAAGAAGGCCTTCGTCATGAACGCCGTCGGCGACGTCGGCCTGGCAATCGGCATCTTCATGATCTTTCGCGAACTCGGCACCGTCGACTACATCGAGGTGTTCGGCGAGCGCGCGCAGCTGGGCGTCGACACGTCCACGATCAACTGGATCTGCGCGCTGCTGCTGGTCGGCGGGCTGGCGAAGTCGGCGCAGCTGCCGCTGCACACGTGGCTGCCCGACGCGATGGAGGGCCCCACTCCGGTCTCCGCCCTCATCCACGCGGCCACCATGGTGACGGCGGGCGTGTACCTGATCGCGCGGATGAACCCGCTCTACTCGTACGCGCCCACGATCCAGCACGTGATCGTCGCGATCGGCGTGGCAGGGCTGCTGATGGCCGGCCTGACGGCGCTCACGCAGACCGACATCAAACGCATCATCGCCTTCTCGACGATGAGCCAGATCGCGTACATGTTCGTCGGCGTCGGGCTCGGTGCCTACTGGACGGGCATCTTCCACCTGACCACACACGCGTTCTTCAAGGCGCTGCTGTTCATGGGCGCCGGCGTCGTCATCCACGCGCTGGCCGACGAGCAGGACATCCGGAAGATGGGCGGCATGCAGAAGTGGCTGCCGAAGACCGCGATCTGCATGTGGATCGGCACCCTCGCGCTGGCCGGAGTGTTCCCGCTGTCGGGCGGCATCTCGAAGGACACCATCCTGGCATCCGGCCTCGAGCTGGGCGGGTTCTGGGGCTACCTGGCGTTCATCGGCGGCGCCGTCGGCGCGCTGCTGACCGGCCTGTACGCCTCGCGCCTGATGTTCGTCGTGTTCCGCGGCGAGCCGAGCGAGTTCGCCGCCGAGCACGCGCCGCACCACACCGAGCACGGCGAGGGTCCGCGGACGATGCTGATACCGGTCTACATCCTCGCTGCGCTGGCCGCCGTCGCCGGGCTGTTGCAGTTCCCGAGCGTGACGCACGCGTTCGAGAGCTGGCTCGACCCGGTCGTCTACGGCGGCGTCCCGATGCTCGTGCCGTCCGACTCCAACGACTGGATCGCGACCGCCGTGGCCACCGCCGCGGGCGTGACCGGCATCCTCGTCGCGGCGCGCCTCTGGGGCCGCGGCCGCCGCACCGCCCCGGTCGCCTTCCCGCGGGCGCTGGCGGTCATCTCGGAGCGCCAGTTCTTCTGGGACGAGCTCTACCACTTCACGTGCTACGTGCCGGCGGTCTGGCTCTCGAACACCCTGCGACGCACGCTCGAGCAATCGGTGCTGTTGCTCGCACCCGACGCGCTCGGCTCGCTCGCCACGCGCGCCGGACGCGCGTTCAGCGTGGTGCAGACCGGGCTCGTGCGCGTCTACGCGCTGGCGTTCGCACTCGGTGTGGCCGGCCTCGTCTTCTACTTCATGGTGCAGGCCGCCTGATGTTCGACGTCTACACCGTCAACGCCACGGCGCTGATCGTCTTCCCGCTCCTCGTCGCGCTGGTCGTGCTGGTCCTGCCCCTGTCGCGCGAGGCTCTCGCGATGGTCGCCGTCGCCGCCCAGGTGCTGCCGATCTACTGGCTGCTCCGCACGATCATCCCCGACACGCCGACCGACGGCACGTTCGCGTTCGAGACGAACAGGGCGTGGCTGACCGATCTGGGCGTCCGCTACCACGTCGGCATCGACGGCCTGTCGCTGGTGATGGTCTGCATGACCGTGCTCGTGATGACGTGCGCGCTCGGCTACGCGGCGTGGGAGGGCCGGTACCGCGGCCGGCCGTACTTCGTGCTGCTGCTGGTGCTGGAGTCGGCGCTGATCCTCGTGTTCTGCGCTCGCGACCTGATCCTGTTCTACGTCGGGTTCGAGGCGATGCTGATCCCGCTCTACTTCCTGATCGGCATCTGGGGCGGGCCCGAGCGCCGCAAGGGCACGCTGAAGTTCCTCCTCTACACGTTCGTGGGCACGCTGCTGATGCTGGTCGGGATGATCGTGATCGGCCTCAAGGCCGGCTCGTTCGACCTCGCCGAGGTCGGTACATCGAGCTCGAACTGGGTGTTCGCGGCGTTCATCCTGGCGTTCGCGATCAAGGCCCCGGTGTGGCCGTTGCACGGCTGGGTGCCCGACGCGTACCGCAGCGCGCCACCCGAGGTGGCGGCCGTGCTGTCCGGTGTCGCGTCGAAGGCCGGCGCGTACGGCTTCCTGCGGATCGTGCTGCCGATCTTCCCGCAGCCGGTCTCCGACTTCCGCTGGATCCTCGTCACGGCGGCCGTGATCGGCCTCCTGTACGGCTCACTGCTTGCGTTCCGCCAGCCGGACGCGCGGGGCGTGATCGCGTACTCGTCGATCGCGCAGATGGGCCTCGTGACGCTCGGCATCTTCGCGCTCAACGACCAGGGTGCCACCGGCGCCGCGTTCCAGATGGTCAACCACGGCCTGTTGTCGGCCGCGCTGTTCCTGCTCGCCGGCTGGATCTCGCACACCACCGGCCAGGACGCGTTCGCGCGGCTCGGCGGTCTCGCCCGCGGACGGCCGGTGCTCGCGACCATCGTCATAATCGTCGGCGTCTCCGTGCTCGCCGTGCCGGGCTCCAGCGCGTTCGCGTCGGAGTTCCTGGTGTTGCTGGGCGCGTTCGAGGCGAAGGCCGCGGTCGGTGTGATCGCGTCGCTGGCCGTGGTGCTCGCAGCCATGTACATGCTCCGGTGGATCTCCGCGCTGCTGCACGACCGTGAGGGCGACGCGGTCGGTGCATCCAACCCGCCGGAGCTGAGCTCGGGCGCCTTCTACGCCATCATCCCGCTCGTCGCGGCCGTGCTTGCGCTCTCGTTCTACCCGCACGCCGTCACCCGCCGGGTCGACATTCCGGCATCGCAGCTCGCCGTGCCCGCTGCGACGGAGGCCGCGAAGTGACGATCCCGCACGTCCAGTGGAGCGCCCTTGCGCCCGACCTGATCCTGCTCGGCGGCGCCGGGTTCCTGCTGCTGGCCGCGGTCGCCGTGCGCGATCGCCGGGCCCGGGACCTCGCGATGTTCGTCGGCATGGGCTGCTTCATCGGCTCGCTGGTCGCCGTCGGCGTGATCTGGGACTACGGCGGCGGTGCCTGGAACGTCCTCCAGGACCAGTTCATCGTCGACCGGTTCGCGAACGTCGTCCGCGTGATCGTGGCCGGCTCCGGCCTGCTGACGCTGATGGGCGCCTACGGCTGGTCGCGGCTGCGCGAGCACGGGCCGGAGTTCGTCGCCTTCCTGCTGGTCGCCGCAGCCGGCATGGACCTGCTCGCGGCGTCCAACTCGTTCATCTCGCTGTTCGTCACGCTCGAGATGTTCTCGATCTCGCTGTACGCGCTGTGCGCATTCGAGACCCGCAGCTCGGCCTCCCTCGAGGCCGGGCTCAAGTATCTCGTGCTCGGCTCGATCGGCTCTGCGATCCTCCTGTACGGCGCAGCGTTCCTGTACGGAGCGACCGGCTCGTTCGACTTCCCCGCGGTCGCGAAGGGCGTCGCGCATGATCCGCACAGCTTGCTCGCGCTGGCGGGCACGGCGCTGGTGCTGGCGGGGCTCGGGTTCAAGATCGCGGTCGTCCCGTTCCACATGTGGACGCCCGACGTGTACGAGGGCGCGCCGACGCCGGTGACCGCGTTCATGTCGGCCGCCACCAAGGCGGCGGCCTTCGCGGCCCTGTTCCGCGTGCTGGTGCAGGCGCTGCCCGCGATGGGCGACGTCTGGCGGCCCGCGCTGGCGGCCGCGTCGATCATCACGATGCTGTTCGCCAACATCGCCGCGCTGCGGCAGACGAACCTGAAGCGGATCCTCGCGTACTCGTCCGTCGGTCACGCGGGCTACCTGCTGATGGCGGTCGTGTCGGGTGAGGCGGGCGCGAAGGCGCTGCTGTTCTACCTCGCCGTGTACGCCGTGACCAGCGTCGGCGCGTTCACGGTCGTCGCGATCCGCGAGCGCGAGACCGGCGAGCCGGCGACCCTCGAGTCGCTCCGCGGATGGGGCTTCTCGAGGCCCGTCCTGGGCGCGTCGCTCGCGATCTTCCTGCTGTCGCTGGGCGGCTTCCCGCCGACCGCCGGCTTCCTCGCGAAGTTCTACCTGTTCGCCGCCGCGGTCGATGCGGACTACACCTACCTCGCCATCGTCGGCGTCGCGTCGACCGTGATCAGCCTCGGGTACTACCTGCGCATCGGCCTCGCGCTGTACGACCGCAGCCGCGAGTCGAGCGCGATGCTGCCGGCGGCGCCGGGCACTGCGTGGGGCGGCCTCTGCGCGGTGCTGGCCGTCGCCGTGATCGTCTGGCTGGGCGTGTATCCGCCCGATGTGCTGGACTGGGCCGGCGCGGCCGCCTCGACGCTGCTCGCGGCGCCGTAGGTCAGCGGGTGAGGTCGGCGTAGCGGCGGCCGCCGTGCGCGGCCTGCAGCCGGTCGTCCTCGCCGTCGCCCAGCTCTGCGACGGCAGTGATGGCCGCCGCCAGCTCCTCCGGATCGAGGTCGTCGCCGAGGATGGCGTGCTCCGCCCATAGCTCCGACCGCTCGGCCGCGTAGGCGAACCGGCCGAAGGAGCGCGCCGCGGTCAGCTCGGCGACGTCCAGGGCGAGCGCGTCGGTGAGCTCGACGCCCGACAGCACGGGCGAGGCGACCAGCACGGCGGTCGACGTCTCGAGCACGTGGCGCACCGACACGAACACCCGCGTCGATCCGAACGGACCGTGGTAGCCCCACGCCTCGTCGTACGCGAATCCCCCGTGCTCCTCCTTCAGGAACCGCTCGACCCGCGCCTGCGTGGAGGCCACGCGCTCCTCGGCCCCGCGGCGTGCAGCGACGCCGGGCACCGGCTCGCCGCCTGTCAGCACCTCCCCCGCGAGGTGCCGCTCCCAGCGCGGCCGGTACGCGCCGGCGGCCCAGCCGACGGCCCACACCGCGATCCGAACCTCCTGCTCGTTCATCGTGTGGCCGCCGACGATGGCGTGCTCGACCCGGATCGCGCCGTCGGCCTGAGCGAACCGGCCGAACAGCAGCGTGTCATGTTCGATCACGACGGCCCGCGCCAGTGGGCCGGTCAGCTCCGCGGCGGGTAGCACGGTGGCGCGGGACACGACCACCGGGCCGTCCGCGACGACGACAGCGACGGGTGTGCGGTACGGCCCGGCCGTGCAGCGCCACAGCGCGTCTCCGGGGTCGAGCCGCTCGTACACGCCGTCCAGTGCACGGCGCACCTGACCCTCGGTTCCCCCGTACTGGCTCCCGGTCACGGCGGAAGTATGCTCCTGCCGAAACGGTCGAGGAGGAGCTTCGCGATGGGGAGCAGCGTCGAGATCACCTGGTATGGCCACGGCACGTGGGGTCACACGACCGCGGATGGCACGCACGTCCTCGTCGACCCGTGGCTGACGGCTCCGACCATTCCCGAAGCGCTGCGCGATCCGCAGCGCGTCGACCTCGTGCTACTGACCCATGGCCACGGCGATCACATCGCCGATGTCGAGGCCGTGCATGCCAAGCACGGGTGCCCGGTGCTCGCCAAGTACGAGCTCGCAATGCACTTCGGCGGCAAGGGCGTGGACGTCGTCGGCTTCAACACCGGCGGCACCGTCGAGCAGCTCGGGATCCGATTCACGATGACGCACGCGATCCACTCGGGCAGCATCGTCGACGGTGAGGCGGTCGTCGGCTACGGCGGCGAGCCGGCCGGGTTCGTGATCACGTTCGCCGACGGGTTCCGCGTCTATCAGGCCGGCGATACCTGCGTGTTCTCCGACATGGCTCTGATCGGCGAGATCTACCGGCCCGACGTCGCGATTCTCCCGATCGGGGACATGTACACGATGGGCCCGCTCGAGGCCGCCCACGCGGTGCGCCTGCTGGGCGTGAAGCATGTGATGGGGGGCCATTGGGGGACGTTCCCTGCGCTGACGGGCACGCCGGAGGCGGTGCAGGAGGAGATTGCGAAGCTTGGCCTGCAGGGCGTGACGGTGTATCCGCTGCGGCCGGGCGACCGCCAGTCGTTCTAGCCAGTCGGCGTCTGCGATGGGCGCCCCGGCGGTCGACGAGGTGCGCCGTAGGTGCCGGTCGCCGGCGCCGAACCGGATCCGGGCCGGCGCTGGCAATCGCTGTGCAGATTGCACCCCGCCAGTCCACCACGGCTCCAACGCACCCGGTCGTCTCGCTCCGCGCCGTAACAGAACGCCGTGCGACAGATCGGTCAAGATGCGCGCCTTCCGGCACATTGCGTTCTGGGGTCTGACCCCGAAACGCCCGGCCACGGGGGTCAGACCCTCGCGATTTTCGCCAAACGCCGGCGGTGTGCGCTGCGGGGTCTGCAATGAGCCTCGCCTCTTGTCGGCGCGGCTCAGCCGCCTTCGAGGCGGCGCTGCAGGCGGCTGACGCCCGGCAGGTCGGCCGACAGCGGCGCCGGCACATGCGCTTCGAGGAGGTCGTCGACGGCAGCGACCAGCTTCGGCTTCTTCCACGCGGGGGCCGTCACCGACTCCAGGATGGCCTGCGCGGTCGCGTTGGCGTCGACGCCCGGCAGGAACTGCATGCGGTGCGCGAGGCACGGCACGAACAGCTCCTGCACGTGGTCGGGCTGCACCTCGGTGGAGTCGGAGATCAGCGCGAGCGCCTGGCAGCACCGCTGCAGCGACAGCGCGGCGCGCGGCGAGGCGCCGACGTTGACGCCCTCGAAGTCACGCGTCGCGCGCACCAGCTTGACGATGTACTCCCGCGCGATGTCCGGCACGTGCACGAGCGCGACGCCACGCTGCACCTTGACGACGTCGCCCGGCGCCACGATCGGATCGATATCGGCGAGCGCGTCGTACCCGGCGAACCGGTCGAGCAGGTCGACCTCGCCGCGCTCCGACGGGTAGCCGATCGCGGTCGCGATCGCGAACCGGTCGCGCTGGCCGTGGGCGAGCCGGAAGGTGTCCTCCTCCGGGTTATACGGGTTCATCGTCGCCACCACGAAGAACGGGCGCGGCAACGGATGGCGCTTCTTGGCGACCGAGACGAACCGCTCCTCCATCGCCTCGAACAGCGCCGCCTGGAGCTTCGGCGTCGCGCGGTTGACCTCGTCCAGCACGACCGCGTTCGCGAACAGCGGGCCCGGATCGAACACGTGCGGCCGCAACGCCGGATTGTCGGACCGGATCTCGATGCCGATGATGTCGGACGGCACCAGGTCGGCGGTGCACTGGATGCGCGAGTCGTGGCCGCCGATGGCCCGCGCGATGATGCGCGCCAGCGTCGTCTTGCCGACGCCGGGGACGTCCTCGATCAGGAGATGCCCGTCGGCGAGGAGGCACACCAGAGCGTGGCGCGCGGGGCGCTCGACCTCGATCATGGCCCGGCGGACCGTGGCGAGCAGCGCTCGCCCCTGGTCGCGGGCCCGCATCAGGGCGAGAGTGTTCAGCTCGTCGATCACCCTAAGACCATCGGAAAGGGGGATGCCGCGCGGCGTCCCTCCGAAGGGTGAGCTAGAGGACCTGCAGGCGGCGGGTCATGCGCTGCGCCGGATCCGGCTTGCCGGTGCGCACCAGCTGCCGGGCCAGCTCGGCGATCGCGAGCGATGCCGGCGAGTCCGGCTCGGTCACCATCACGGGCACACCGGTGTCGCCGCCGGCGCGGACAGCGGGCTCGAGCGGGATCTGCGCCAGCAACGGGACACCGATCTTGGCGGCCAGCGCCTCGCCGCCGCCGGCGCCGAACACCTCGTCGCGCTCGCCGCAGCACGGGCAGACGCGGTAGCTCATGTTCTCGACGACGCCTGCGATCTCCATCTTCATGCGGTGCGCAACCGCCGCCGCACGCTCGGCGACGCGTTGCGCGGCCTGGTTCGGCGTCGTCACGATGATCGACTCGACCTTGCGGCCGGCCTCGGTGAACAGCTGGCCGAGCGAGATCGCGATGTCGCCGGTGCCGGGTGGCATGTCGATCAGCAGGTAGTCGATGCCGCCCCAGTGCACGTCGGTCATGAACTGCTCGAGCGCTCGGTGCAGCATCGGCCCGCGCCACATGACGGCGCCCTCGTCATCGAGGAAGTAGCCGATCGAGATCGTCTTCACCTCGTGCGCGACGGGCGGCAGGATCATGCCGTCGAACGTCACCGGCCGCTGGTCGATGCCGAGCATGCCCGGAATGGAGAACCCGTAGATGTCGGCGTCGATGATGCCGACCTCGTGGCCCTGGGCTCGCAGCGCGATCGCGAGGTTGACGGTCAGCGACGACTTGCCGACGCCGCCCTTGCCGGACGCCACGGCGATCACCCGCGTGCGGTTGTCGATCGCGAGGCCCTTCTTCTCGCGCTTCGCACCGCCGGTGTCCGCGCCGCCGCGCAGCCGGGTGCCGAGCGCGGCGCGCTCCTCCTCGGTCATGTGCGTGAACGCCACCGCGACGCCGGTCACGCCGTCGATGTGGCGCAGCTCGGCGGTGATATCGCCTTCGATCTTGGCCTTTAGCGGGCAGCCGGGGACGGTCAGCGCGATCAGCACCGACACGACGCCGTCGTCGGAGATCTCGACGTGTCGCACCATCTCGAGCTCGGTCAGGCTCCGTCGCAGCTCCGGGTCCTGGACCCGGGAGAGCGCCTCGATGATCGCGGACTCGGGGGGCAGCGCCATGACCGAAGGGTACGACACCGCGGGCCGCCGCCGGTCAGCCCGCGTCAGGTGCAGTCGTCGAGGCCGTAGAACACGAGCCCGTCGACGGTCTTCGGATAGAAGTAGGTCGACTTCTGCGGCATCGTCCGCGACCCGAGCGCCGTCTCCTCGACCTGGGCGATGGTCGGTGCCCGCAGCAGGATCGCGATCGTATCGCCCTTGGCCCGCGCGATCGCCTCGTCCGCCCGGTGGCTGTAGCTGATGCGGTCGGTGCGCGAGACGGCCGCCGCGTCGAGCCCCAGGATCGGGCCGAGCAGCGCGTCCTGCGCGAGGGCCGAGTCCACGCCCGGGTCTCCCTGCGCGAGCAGCGCCGGACGCCACTCGCGTACCACGACCAGGGCGGATCGCCCCTGCACGCCGGCCAGCGCGGCCTCGGGATCGGTGGCCTCCGACACGTCGAGACCCTGGTCGCGCAGCGCGCCGGCGAGCCCGGCCTGCAGCGCGTCGGGCACGCCCGAGACGATGCGGTGCGTCGGGTAGATGACGAGACCGTCGTCGGCGTTCGCGAGGTACACCGGCAGGAAGGCCGCCCGCTCGTCGTCCGCTCCGCGCTCCTGCGCGTACCGCAGCGCCGTCTCGTAGCGGTGGTGCCCGTCTGCGACCAGCACCGTCGACTCCGCGAGCGCAGCCGCCACCTGGGCGTGCCCGGTGCGGCACCGCCACAGCTTGTGCCGGGTGCCGTCGTCGCCCGTCACGTCGAACATCGGCTCGGGGTCGCGCCCTGCGAGCAGCGCCAGCTCGGCCCGGTGTTCGGCGTCGTGGTACACGCCGAAGATGGGGGACAGGTGGGCGCGGGTCGCGCGCAGCAGGTCGAGGCGGCCGGCGACGGGCACCTCCCGAACCCGCTCGTGGCGCAGCACGATGTGCCGATCGTACGGCTCGATGTGGACGAGCCCGATGAACCCGCCCCGCGTGCGCCGGGTGCCGTCCGGAGCGGTGTACTGCTCCTCGAGCCAGTAGTAGGCGGGCTCGGTGTCCAGCACCAGCGCGCCGTCGCGCCGCCACGCGCAGATCTGTTCGTGCACGTGGCGCTCCTGCCCGGGGCCGGGCAGGATCAGGTGCACCATGTTGAACGGCGAGCGCGCCGCCAGCGCCCGCGCCTGGACGTCGCTGACCACATCGAACGGCGGCGCGATCGCATCGGCGATCGGCACCTTCTCCTGATCGAAGTGCAACGCCCGGAAGGGCCGCACCGTTGCCCCAGCCCGTGGCGTCACCGGCGGATCGTAACCCTCCTCCACAGGTGTCCGGGTAGACTCGGCCCATGCCGGACGTCGAGTCCAAGACGTGGATCCGCGACCTCGTCGCGGGCCGCCTCGTCGACTCGACCTTCGCGGTCCTCCGCAAGGACGTGCGGCGCGCGCGGACGGGCGCGGCGTTTCTCTCGCTCGAGCTCGGCGACCGCACGGGCCGCGTCCGAGCCGTCTGCTTCGACGACGTGCCGCTGCTCGACGGGCGCTTCGCACAGGGCGACACGGTGCGGGTGCTGGGCGCGGTCGAGGAGTACCGAGGCCGCGTCCAGATCGTCGTCCGCTCCGTCGAGAGGGTCGAGGCCGGTGACCCGCTGGTCTACGTGCCCGGCGCGCGCCGCGACACGGAGGACCTGGAGGGCTTCCTCGAGTTCCTGATCGGCGAGATCCACGACAGCACGCTGCGGCCGGTCGTCGAGGGTGTCTACGCCGACGCTCGGTTCCGGACGCTCGTCCGCCAGGCGCCGGTGACGGTCGACGGCCACCACGCCTACGCGGGCGGTGCCATCCAGCACACGATCGCCGTCGCCAGCCTCTGCCGCGAGACGTGCCAGCTGCACCCGCGGCTCGACGAGTCCGTCGTCGCCGCTGCGGCGCTCACGTTCTGCGTCGGCGCGGCCGACGCGTTCCTGCCCGGCGTCGCGCTGCAGCTCGGCGAGGAGGGGCGCCTGCTCGGCGTCCCGCTGCTGTCGCTTCGCCGCGTGGAGCGCGAGGCGCACCGTCTCCGCACGCCGCGCGAGCGCCTCCTGCCGCTCGTGCACTGCATCTCGGGCGGTCGCCCGAAGACGCCGGAGGCGGCGGCCCTCACGCACGCCATCGCGCTCGACGCGGGCGTCGTCGCTGCGCTCGCCGGCGTCCGGCACGAATAGGATTCCGCGGTGCTTCGACTCGCGCTGCTCCAGCTCGACCTGCAGGTCGGCGCGGTGTCCGCCAACGCCGACCGGATCGTCGAGGCGTGCGCCGACCTGGTCCGCGACGACGTCGATCTGGTGCTCGCGCCCGAGCTCGCGATCAGCGGCTACCCGCCGGAGGACCTGCTGTTCCGGGCGGCGTTCCTGCGCGCCTGCCAGCGCGAGGTGGAGTCGCTCGCGGGCCGCATCGGCGTGCCGCTGCTGGTTGGCTCGCCGTGGCTCGGCCGGGATCGCGTCCACAACTCCGCGTTCCTGCTCGCCGGCGGCGAGATCCAGGCCCGGTACGACAAGCAGCACCTGCCCAACTACGGGGTCTTCGACGAGGAGCGCACGTTCGCGCCGGGCCGGCACGGGCTCGCGTTCGAGGCCGGCGGAGCGCTCTGCGCCGTCACCGTCTGCGAGGACCTGTGGCTGTCCAACGGCCCGGCCGGTCGCGCGGCGCGCGGCGGCGCGACGGTGATCCTGAACATCTCGTCCTCGCCGTACCACGTCGGCAAGGCCCTGGCGCGGGAGGAGATGCTGCGCACGCGCGCCCGCGACGAGCTGTCCATCATCGCGTACTGCAACCTCGTGGGCGGCCAGGACGAGCTGGTGTTCGACGGCCGGTCGGTCGTGGTCGACGCCGACGGCGGCATCGTCGCCCGCGCGGCGGCGTTCGAGGAGGAGGTGCTGGTCTGCGAGGTCGACCCCGGCGCCGCCGTCTCCGCCCGCCTGCGTGACACCCGCCTGCGCCGCGGAAAGACCCGTCAGCCACTCGTGCCGCGCGTGCGGTTCGACCCGCCGCAGCCACGGCCGCGACTCGAGCCGCGCATTGCGCCGCACCCCGTGTCGGGGAACGCCGACCTGTGGGCAGCGCTCTGCGTCGGGCTTCGCGACTACACGACCAAGAACGGTTTCACGCGCGTGTTGCTCGGGCTGTCCGGCGGCATCGACTCGGCGCTGGTCGCTGCGCTCGCAGCTGACGCGCTCGGCGCCGATCGGGTCGACACCATCTCGATGCCGACGCGCTTCAACGTGTCGGAGACGCGGTCCGACGCACGGCGCGTGGCGGAGAGCCTCGGCGTCGGCTTCCGCGAACAGCCGATCGAGGACCTCCGGGCCGCGTTCGCGCAGGCCGTGCCCGACGCCACCGGCATCGCGGCCGAGAACGTGCAGGCCCGCATCCGCGGCGTGATCCTGATGACGGTCTCGAACCAGCATGGCCACCTCGTGCTGACGACGTCGAACAAGTCGGAGACCGCCGTCGGCTACACGACGCTGTACGGCGACTCCGCCGGCGGGTTCGCGCCGATCAAGGACGTGCCGAAGACGCGGGTGTTCGAGCTGTGCCGGTGGCTGAACGAGCGGGCCGGCCGCGAACGGATCCCGGTATCGATCATCGACCGGCCGCCGAGCGCCGAGCTGCGCGAGGACCAGCGCGACGACCAGAGCCTGCCGCCCTACGCGGTCCTCGACCCGATCCTCGAGGCCTACGTCGAGCGCGACCTGGCGCCCGATGAGATCGTCGCGCTCGGCCTCGGCGACGCCGCGCTGGTACACCGGATCGCGCGGCTGGTCGATACCGCCGAGTACAAGCGCCGGCAGGCTCCGCCCGGCCTGAAGCTGCAGCCGAAGGCGTTCGGCCGTGACCGGCGGATGCCGATCACGAACGCCTTCCACTGATCAGCCGACGAAGGTCTGGTACAGCAGGAAGATGTTCAGCGCGATGATCACCGACGCGGACACGATGGCCGCGGAGGTTGTCGCGCGGTGGTTGACGAGCGCGCCCATCAGCTCGCGGTCACGACAGAACATCACGAGCGGGATCAGCGCGAACGGGATGCCGAACGACAGTACGACCTGCGACAGGATCAGCGCGTCGGACGCGTTGACGCCGATCGCCAGCAGGACCAGCGCCGGTGCCATCGTCAGCGACCGCCGCAGGAACAGCGGGATCTGGCGCTTGATGAACCCCTGCATCACGACCTGTCCGGCGAGCGTGCCGACCGACGACGATGACAGGCCGCTGGCCAGCAGCGCGATGCCGAAGGCGGTGTCGGAGTGGTCGCCGAGGTAGGTGCCGAGGCCGGCGAACACGTCCTCGAGATCGCCCAGCTCGGTCAGCCCGCGGGAGTGGAAGACAGCGGCCGCGATCGTCAGCATGCTCATGTTCACGATGCCGGCGATGCCCATCGCGATGATCACGTCGATGCGCTCGAACCGGTAGATGCGCAGCTTCTCGGCGTCGTTGGCGCCCACTACGCGGCGCTGCGTGAGTGCCGAGTGGAGGTAGATCACGTGCGGCATCACCGTCGCGCCGAGGATGCCCGCTGCCAGCAGCACGCTCTCCGAGCCGGCGAACTTGGGCGTGAACAGCCCCTTCGCGATGCCGGACGGCGACGGCTCGGCGAGGAACACCTGGAACGCGAAGCCGATCACGATCACGCCGACGAGGCCGGCGATGACGGCCTCGAGCGGTCGGAAACCGCGGGCCTGCAGGCCGAGGATGGCGAACGCGATCACGCCGGTCACGAGGCCGGCGAGGAACAGCGGCGTACCGAACAGCAGGTGGAAGCCGAGCGCCGCGCCGATGAACTCCGCCAGGTCGGTCGCCATCGCGATCGCCTCGGCCTGCACCCAGAGCGCGAACGACGTGCGCCGCGAGAACCGCTCCCGGCACACCTCGGGCAGGTTGCGCCCGGTCGCGATTCCGAGCTTGGCGCTCATCGACTGGATGATCATCGCCATGACGTTCGCGGCCAGGATCACCCACAGCAGCAGGTAGCCGTACTTCGCGCCGCCCGCCATGTTCGTGGCGAAGTTACCGGGATCGACGTAGGCGACGGCGGCGATGAAGGCCGGGCCGAGGAACGGCCAGATCCCTCGCAGCCCGCGACGCTCTCCCGTGAGCGATCGCTGAGCCGCCTCCAGCACTCGCGCCTCGCCCGGCAGCGCGCTCGAGACGGCAGGAGAACGACGCGGCTCCTTGATTGCCATCTCCTCGCAGTTTAGGCACACCTAGAACCCTTGCAACCCGTACCATCCCGATATGCAGATCCGAGCCGCCGTGCTGGAGGAATTCGGCCAGCCCCTCGTCGTCCAGCAGCTCGACCTCCAGGATCCGAAGGCCGGCGAGGTGCTCGTCCGTCTCGTCGCGTGCGGCGTGTGTCACACCGATCTGTACACCGCGTCGGGTGCCGACCCGACGGGCTACGCGCCGTGCGTCCTCGGACACGAGGGCGCGGGCGTCGTCGAGAAGGTCGGCGACGGCGTCACGCTCGTGCGGCCCGGTGACCATGTCGTGACGCTGTTCGCGCCGGAGTGCGGGAAGTGCATCCACTGCCGCAGTCCGCGCACCAACCGGTGCATCGCGATCCGCGAGCAGCAGGGCCTCGGCTACCTGCCCGACGGAACGCCGCGTCTGGCGCGCGGCGGCGAGCCGATCCGCCACTTCATGGGCACCTCCACCTTCGCGGAGTACACCGTGATGCCGGAGATCGCGCTCGCAAAGGTCAACCCCGAGGCGCCGCTGGACGGGGCCTGCATCTTCGCGTGCGGTCTGTCGACCGGCCTCGGCGCCGCGATGTTCACGGCGCAGGTGGAACGCGGCGCGACCGTCGCGGTGTTCGGCTGCGGCCTGGTCGGCCTCGGTGCCGTGGCCGGTGCCCGCCTGCAGGGCGCCGAGCGCATCGTCGCGATCGACCTGTCGGAGGACCGGCTGCAGATGGCGCGTCACCACGGCGCGACCGACACGCTCGTGGCGGGCCCCGAGGTCGTCGACACGATCAAGGAGATGACCGGCGGCTACGGCGCCGACTACACCTTCGAGGCGACGGGCAACGTCGACGTCATGCGCCAGGCAGTCGAGTCGGCGCGCGAGGCGTGGGGCCTCGCGACCATGATCGGCGTCGCCGGCAAGGGGGAGACGGTCGACATCGTGCCGCGCTTCCTGATCACCGGCCGGCGTGTCACCGGGTCGTCGTTCGGCGGCGTCAAGGGCCGGACGCAGGTGCCGCTGCTGGTCGATCGCTGGATGGCGGGCGACGTCGACGTCGAGGCGCTGCTCTCGCACCAGCTGACGCTCGACGAGGTCAACCGCGGCTTCGAGCTGATGGAAGCGCAGGACGGCATCCGCTCGATCATCCACTTCGACTGACGAGGTTCTTGTGATCATCTCCCGCGCCGAGCATCCCTCCTGGCTCTCGAACGCATACCTGGTGGCCGACCGCGACGGCGGGCACGGCGTGCTGGTCGACTCGAACGGCGTCGAGGAGCCACTGCTGGACGAGATCGCCCGGCGGGGGATCACGATCACCCACGTGCTCGTCACGCACGCTCATCCCGACCACGTCGTGCGGGTCGGCGAGCTCGGCCGCCGGTTCGGCGTGCCGGTGCTGGCCCATCAGCTGGCGTCGTCGGTGGAGGGCGTCACGGGCACGATCGCCGACGGCGACGTCGTGCGATCCGGCGACCTCGAGATCCGCCCGCTCGCGACGCCCGGGCACTGCCGCGACCACCTGGCGCTGCTGGTCGACGGTACCGACTGCCTGACGGCGGACTGCCTGTTCAAGGGGACGGTCGGCGGCACGATGGGCGGCGGCGAGACCGGCTACGCCGACCAGGTGCACTCGATCATGGAGGTCCTGATGGCCCTCCCGCCCGAGACCCGCCTGCACCCCGGCCACGTCGAGTCGACCACGGTTGCCGAGGAGTGGGAGTCGAACCCGTTCATCCGCATCTGGCGCGGCGTCGACCCCGAGGGCACCGAGCCGTGCACCGTGCGCGGCGAGCCCGCCACGCTGGTCCTGTTCGGCCCCGACTACGACGGCACGCACAAGGCGCGCGTCCGGTTCGCCGACGGCCGCGACGCGATCGTCGGCGGCTCGGCCGTCACGCGCGCGAGCTAGCGACAGCCTAGTCGCTGCAGGGAACGGCTGCGCGCTCGCGCGCGGCGGCGTAGTCCCAGGCCGCCTGCGTGAACTCGCGGTGCGGCGCCAGGAACCGCTCGTCGTGGCGCCACATCATCTCGTTGTGCCACTGCAGGCCGATTGCGAAGCCGCCGCCGTCGGAGCGCTCGGTGGCCTCGATCACGCCGTCCAGCGACCAGGCCACAGGGCGCAGACGCGACCCGACCGTCCGCACGCACTGGTGGTGGAACGAGTTGACGTTCGCCGGGCCGTCGCCGATCCACGTCGCGACCCGCGAGTCGGGCTCGTACCGGATCTCGTGCCAGTGCTCGCCGGCCGGCGACATCGCGATCTCGTACCACGGCCACGCGTGGCGGTTCGCGCCCTCGTGGAGCGCGGGAACGTCCTGCGTGAGCGTGCCGCCGTCGGCCACGGCCAGCACCTGCGCGCCCCGGCACAGGCCGAGCACGGGCATGCCGGCCTCGAGCGCGCGGCGGGCGAGGGTGACCTCGAAGGCATCGTGGATGGGGGGCACCGCGACGGTCAGCTCGTACGGCTCGTGGCCGTACCACGACGGGTCGACGTCGGCACCGCCGGAGAGGACGACGCCGTCGATCATCGCGAGCACCGCATCCAGCTCGTGGATGGGCGTGTCGCGCGGCAGCGAGATGACGAGCGCGCCCTCCTCCTGGAGAGGTGTGCGGATGCCCTTCTCGACCTCCTGGATCAGGTTGTCGTCGAACTCCAGCGTGATACCGATGACGGGGCGGCGGGCCATGAGACGAAAGGTACGTGATCGGAGCCTTTTACGGCGGGTCCCGATGGCGGATGAGGGTCAAGTCACAAACCGAACCCGCCCGTGGCGGGGCGCGCCTCAGCCCGCGTAGGACATCAGCTCGACGAGGTTGCCGTCCGGGTCGTGGCAGTAGACGGACGACCCGGTGCCGGAGCTGCCCTGCCGGTCGACCGGCCCGGCCACGATCTCGATGCCGTGCGACTCGAGGTGCGCCACGGCCGCGGCGGCGGTGCCGTCCCAGACGAGGCAGAAGTCGCTCGCGCCCGGGCCGGCGGGCGCGGCGGGACGCGGGTTCGGCGTCGACGTCGGAAACTGCACGTGCAGCCGCGCGTCGCCGAGCACGACGGCGATCCTGCCGTAGGCGAGCTCCTCGATGCGGGCGCCCAGCACCCGCTGGTACCACTCCGCGGTGCGCGCCGCATCGGCGGCGAGCAACACGGCGTGGTCGAACCTCACTGCAGGCCCTGCCGGGCCTCACGCACCAGGGCCACGCACTCGGGGTAGATGCGCGTGATCGCGGCGCGCAGCTGCTCCGCCTGCTCCTCCGGCGTGCCGGACGGCGCGATCTGCCCGACCGCCGCCACCGTCATCTGCACGGCCAGGCTGATCGCCGCGTCGGCGAACGCCACCTGCTGGGACTGCCGCGCCTGATCGGCCATGTCGCCGAGCGCGCGCTGCAGCATCTCTGGGTCGAAGCCGAAGCCGAAGTTGCCTTCCATCACGTCACCTCAGGGGAGAATGGTGCGCGACTGCTCGCGCATGAACAGCTGGACGTAGTGCGGCCCGAAGGCCGATTTGCCGGTGGAGCCGGAACCCTTCCAGCCGCCGAAGGTCTGGTAGCCGGGCCAGGCGCCGGTGGTCGCTCCGGCCGCGCGGTTGACGTACACGACGCCGGCCTCGATGCGGTCGAGGAACTGCTGCTTCTCGTCCTCGTCCTCGCTGAACAGGCCGGCCGTGAGCCCGAGCGACTGTGCGTTCGCCGCCGTGATCGCAGCGTCCAGGTCGGCCGCCCGCTCGACGACGACGAACGGCACGAACAGCTCATCGGTGGTGAGCCGGTGCCCGGCCGGCAGGTCGGCGACGATGGTCGGCGCCACGAAGTACCCGCGGGCGAACGCCCCGTCGGTGAGCACCTCGGCACCGGCCACGACGCGACCGTCGCGGCGCGCGTCGGCCGACGCGCGCCGGTACTTCTCGTAGGCCTCGGCGTTGTTCACCGGGCCGAGCCGGCAGTCCGCGGCGACCGAGTCGGCAACCGTCCACGACTTCGCGCCCTCCGCCAGCCGCTCGATCAGCGCGTCGTGCACGCGCTCGTCGACCAGCACGCGCGAGCAGGCCGAGCACTTCTGGCCGCTGGCCCCGAAGGCCGAGCGGAGGATGCCGTTGGCTGCCTTCTCGAGGTCGGCCGTGGCCGTCACGATGGCCGGGTTCTTGCCGCCCATCTCGGTGATGCACGGCCGCGAGTAGTGCTCGCCGATCGCGAACGTCCGGTAGATCTCGCGGCCCACGTCGTAGGAGCCGGTGAAGGCGATGCCGTCGACGCCGCGCGCAGCGACCAGCGCCTTGCCGGCCGTGGGACCGCCCGTGACGAGGTTCAACGCGGCGCCGGGAACGCCGGCCTCGTGCAGGATCTCGGCCAGCAGGACGCCCGACCACGGCGTCGTCTCGGCGGGCTTGAACACCACCGTGTTGCCCGCCACGAGCGCGGCGCCGATGGGACCGGCCGCGAGCGCCGACGGGAAGTTGAACGGCGAGATCACGCCGAACACGCCGTACGGTCGCAGCACCGACGTGTTCCGGTCCTCGCCGGTCTGCGATTCCTGGTCGGTGCGGAACTCGTGGTGCTCGACGAGGCGGTCGCAGTAGTAGGAGATCAGGTCGGCGCCCTCCTCGACCTCGCCGACCGACTCGACCCGGTTCTTGCCGACCTCGAGCGCCACCACGGCGCCGAGGAACATCACGCGCTCGCGGATCAGATCGGCGGCGTGCTGGAGGATCCGCGCGCGCTCGGCGTACGGCGTCGAGCTCCAGTCGTGCGCGGCCGCCCGGGCCGCGGCCACGGCGTCGGCGACGTCGCCGGCCGACGCCTCGGCGAAGGTGCCGAGCGACTCCTCGTGGTTCGCAGGATTCTTGACCTCGAAGGAGCCTGCCCCTCCGGCGCGGGTCGTGCCGCCGATGATCAGTTCGTGCGCGCCGACCTGCGCGCGGACGTCGGCCACCGCGGCATCGAACGCCGCGTTCTGCTCGTCGCTCGGCAGTGACGTGGAGATGTATGTGACCTTCGTCGCCATGGACGGAGGGTATCAACGGGGCGGGGCCGGGCCAGCGGCGGCCAACCTGCCCGCGGATATAGTCAGCGGGGTGTCGGAGCCCGCCGTGCTCGTCGTCGACGACGACCCCTCGATCTGCAGGATGCTGGCGCGCACGCTCGGCGCGGAGGGGTTCTCGGTCGACACCGTCGGCGATGGCGGATCGGCCCTCGCGGCGATCGAGCGGCGGATGCCCGACGCCGTCGTGCTGGACGTGATGATGCCCGGCCTCGACGGGCTCGCCGTCTGCCGCCGCCTGCGCGCCGCCGGCCTCGACGTGCCCGTTCTCCTGCTGACGGCGCGCGACGGCGTGGCCGAGCGAGTGGCCGGCCTCGACGCCGGTGCCGACGACTACGTGGCAAAGCCCGTGGCGCCGGAGGAGCTGGCCGCGCGCCTGCGCGCGCTGCTCCGGCGCGGCCGCGTCCCGCCCCGCATGCTGGCGTTCGACGACCTCGTGCTGGACGTCGATCAGCGGTCGGCGGCGCGCGCGGGACGCGATCTCGTGCTCACCGGGCGGGAGGCCGACCTGCTGGAACTGCTGCTGCTGCACCCGCGGGCGGTCGTGACCCGTGAGCAGGCGGTGGCCGAGGTGTGGGGCGGGGCGGCCGTCGCCAGCGTCGTCGACCAGTACGTCGGCTACCTGCGGCGGAAGCTCGGCCCGCCACCGCTCCTGCGCACCGTCCGCGGCGTCGGCTTCATGCTCGACCGATGAGCGGTCGCGGGCCGCGCACGCTCAGGGCGCGGGTCGCGACGGCCGCCGCGGTGGCGATCGGTATCGCGACCCTGGTGCTGGGAGGCGGCGTGCTCGTGGTCGTCGGCAACGCGCTGCGCCAGTCCCTCGACGATGGTCTGCGGGCCCGTGCGACCGAGATCGTCGCGCTGCAGGCGACGACGCCGGCGCTGCTGGACGCGCCGGGCGCCCTCGACAGCGCGGTCGCCGGTCGCGCGCTGCTGGTCGAGGTGGTGGACGGACAGGGCCGGTTGCTGCACCGCTCGCTGGCGCTCGGCGGACGCGTCCTGCCCGCCGGCGACCTGGTGGCACGCGCCGTGGCCACGGGACGCCCGACGCTGGCGAGCCGGCGTGCGGGCGACCGCCACCTGCGGATCGCGGTCGCGCCGATCGCGCCGATCGGCGGGGGTGACGCGGGTGCGGTGGTGGTCGCGGCGGACGTGTCGGATCTGAACGAGAACCTGTCGGACATCCGCCGGGTCACGCTGGTTGCGGCGTTGCTGGGGGTGCTGGCCGGCGTCATCGCGGCGTGGGTGCTCACGCGGCGGGCGATGCGGCCGCTCGTCCGGCTCACCGACGCGGCCGACGCGATCGGCCGGAGCGCCGCGGGCGACGAGCGGCTGCCCGCCCCGGCAACGGGCGACGAGGTGGCCCGGCTGGCCGACACCCTGAATCGGATGCTCGCGTCGCTGGAATCCGCTCGCGAGCGCGAGCGGCGGTTCGTGGCCGACGCCGCCCACGAGCTGCGGACGCCGATCACGGCGCTCCTCGGAAACGCGGCGTTCGTCGCGCGGCACGGCGCAGACCCGGCGGCGATCGCCGACCTGGAGGCCGACGCGCAACGGCTCTCGCGCACCCTCGACGACCTGATCGCCCTGGCCCGGGAGGAGGGTGCCGGGCCGCCGGCGGGCGTCGTCCGCCTCGACGAGGTCGTCCGGCGGGGCGCATCGGCACCCGTCGTCGTGACGGCACCGCACCCCGTCCGGGTGCTCGGCGACGAGGCGGCCCTCGAACGCGCCGTGCGGAACCTGATCGAGAACGCGCTCCTGCACGGGCCGGCCGGAGGCGTGGTCACCGTCGCCCTCGAGGAGCGTGACGACCGGGCTCTGGTGACCGTCTCCGACGAGGGGTCAGGGCTCGTCGGCGACGCCGCCGAACGGGCCTTCGACCGGTTCTGGCGTGGCGCGGAGACGTCGGGCCGGCCCGGTTCCGGCCTCGGCCTCGCGATCGTGCGCAGCACGGCCGAGCGGCACGGCGGCACCGTTCGCGTCCGGGGCGGGCGGTTCACGATCGACCTGCCCGTCCTGCGGTGATTCTCAAGGCGCTCTCAAGGTTGCCGGATACAACCCGGGTGCGGCTGCCAGCGGCCGTCCGTAGCGACCGTACCCGGAGGCCATCGTGAGCTTCGTCCGTCAGACATCCACCAGCCGCCTGATCGCCGCCGCGACCGCAGTGGTGGCGGTCGGTGCGGCATCCGTCGCCGTCGCGGCCGGCACCCTGTCCGCGTCCACCGCGAAACCCCCGCCGAAGCCGCTCGCGCAGGCCCTCGCCGACGCCGCGGCGGCGCCCGCGGTGCCCGGCGTGACGGCCCGTATCACGTTCACCAACAAGCTGATCGACACGAGCATCGTCGGCGGCGGCTCGCCACTGGTGGCGGGCGGCAGCGGGCGGTTGTGGGCGTCCGGCGACGGGCGCTTCCGCCTCGAGATCCAGTCGCCCTCCGGGGACGCCCAGATCGTGGGCGACGGCTCGTCGGTGACGGTCACCCAGCCGGCGACCAGCACCGTCTACCGGTTCGTGCTCCCGGCGCGGAAGCCGGACGTCGCAGCTCCGAAGGACGCGGTGCCGACCGCCGCCGACATCCAGAAGGTGCTCGACCGCGTCGCCGGCCAGGCACTGGTGTCGAACGCCACGCCCACCACCGTCGCGGGACGGCCGGCCTACGAGGTGCGGGTCGGCCCGGCCGCTAACGGCGGGCTGGTCGGCGCGGTCGCCCTCGCCTGGGATGCCGTCCGCGGCGTGCCGTTGAGCATCGGCGTCTACGCCCGCGGCGCGTCGCAGCCGACGCTGGAGATTGCGGCGACCGACATCTCGTACGGCACGATCTCTGCGGGCGATCTCGCCGTGGGGCTGCCGGCGGGCGCGAAGGTGCAGACCGTCGATCTGGCCCAGCTGGCCGGTGATCACAAGGCCGGCACCGACGGCGGTGCGCAGGACGTGGCGGAGACGCCGGCCCAGGTGCAGGCGAAGCTCGCCTTCCCGCTGCACGCCCCGGCCAGCGTCGCCGGCCTCCAGCGCACGACGCTGCGCAGCGTCGGCGGCAGAAACGGCGAAACCGGTGCGCTGCTCGTCTACGGCCACGGGCTGGGATCGATCGTCGTGCTCGAGCAGAAGGCCGATCCGGCGGCGGCCAAGGCGCCGGGAGGTCTCGACCTGCCCACGGTGTCGATCGGCGGTGCCTCTGGCACCGAGCTCTCGACGGCGCTCGGCAGCATCGTCCGCGTCGCCAAGGGCGGCGTCGCCTACACCGTGATCGGCTCGGTTCCGGCGGCTGCCGCCGAGGCCGCGGCGCGGGACGCCGTGTCCTGATGGCGGACGCGCTCCCGGTCGAGGCCCGCGGACTCACCAAGGTCTACGGCGAGCTGCGAGCGGTCGACGAGATCGACCTGGTCGTCCAGCCCGGCGACGTCTACGGCTACCTGGGTCCGAACGGCGCAGGAAAGACGACGTCACTGCGGATGCTGCTCGGCTTGATCCGCCCGACCGCCGGCACCGCCCGGCTGTTCGGGCGCGATCCGCTCGCGGAGGGCGCCGCAGCGCTGGACGGCGTGGCGGGATTCGTCGAGGCGCCGCGGTTCTATCCCTATCTCACCGGCCGGAAGAACCTCGAGCTGGTCGCCGCGTTCGACGGTGACGGGGCCGCCGGTCGCATCGATGCCGCGCTCGACACCGTCGAGCTCGCCGACCGCGCGGGTGACCGCGTCGGCGGGTACTCGCACGGCATGCGCCAGCGCCTCGGCATCGCAGGCGCGCTGCTGCGCGCACCGCGGCTGCTCCTGCTCGACGAGCCGGCCACGGGACTCGATCCGGCGGGCATGCGCGACATGCGCCTGCTCATCCGCCGGCTCGCCGACGACGGGATGACCGTCCTGTTGTCGAGCCACCTGATGGACGAGGTGCAGGAGCTGTGCAACGCCGTCGGCATCGTCCAGCGGGGCCGGATGGTGTACCAGGGCCCGCTCGCCGACCTGCTCGCGAGCGCCGCCGGCCGGTACCGCATGACAACCGCCGACGACGACCGCGCCGCGGCCTTCGCGGCCGGGCGCCGCGGCGTTCGCGATGTCGTGCGGCTCGCCGATCACGTCGCGTTCGTCGCCACCGAGCCGCGAGCGGTCGAGGAGCTGTCGCTGGCCCTGGCCGGCGAGGGCATCGCGCTGCGCTCGCTGGTTCCTGTCACGGCGACGCTCGAAGAGCTGTTCTTCGCCATCACCGAGGGTGATGGTCTCGCTTCGGCCACCACCGATCCGCCGGTCGGCGAGCCGGCGTTGGAGGCCGTCTGATGCCCGGAGTGCTCACTGTCAGCCGCTGGGAGGCACGCAAGCTCGTGTCCCAGAAGCGAACCTACCTGGGCCTCGCCGCCGCGATCGGCGCCCCGCTGCTGTTCGTCGGCGCGCTCGCGGTGCAGAACGGCGCCCCCACCGACGAGCCGTTCGGCGCGTCCGTGCGGTCGAGCGGCCTCGCCATCCCGCTGCTGATGCTGGTGTTCGGGTCGATCTGGCTGTTCCCGCTGATCGCTGCGCTGGTGGCTGGCGACATCGTCGCCTCCGAGGACCAGAACGGGACGCTGAAGACGATCCTGACGCGCTCCATCAACCGTGGCCAGGTGTTCGCCGGCAAGGTGCTCGTCGCCGCCGCCTACTCCATCCTGGCGATCACGCTGATGGTCACGACGGCGATCGTCGCCGGCAGCATCCAGTCGGGGTTCAATCCGCTGAAGACGCTGACCGGAACCGAGGTCAGCGCCACCCGCGCCACGCTGCTCGTCTTCGTCAGCCTGGCGGTCTACCTGATGCCGCTGGTCTCGGTCGTGGCCCTCGGCGTGATGCTCTCGACGCTGACCCGCAACTCGGCGGGCGCGGTGGTCGGGACGCTGATGCTCTCGCTGCTGATGCAGCTGGTCGGCGTGCTCCCCGGATTCGGCGGCGTGCGCCCGTACCTGTTGACGAGCCAGTTCGACGCCTGGCAGGGCCTGCTGCGCGAACCGATCGACACGGCTCCCATCGTCCACGCCGCCTGGGTGTGCCCGCTCTACGCCGTCCCGGCCCTGGCGCTCGCGTACATCGTCTTCCAGCGTCGCGACGTCGCGGGCGGTTGATGTCCCGCGTCGGAAGTCCGCGGGCTGCGGAGCACTAGCTCACGACACGGTCGCCTTGACGATCCAGACCGGCTGCGACGGCGGGCCGTCCTCGACTGCGAGCGCCGCGATGTGGCCGATCGTGGCGAGCGAGCCGGGATCGGTCGCATGCCCGATGACGGCGTAGTCGGGCGGCAACTGCTGGCCCTGGGCGCCGGAGATCACGAAGAACTGCGAGCCCCCGGTGCCGGGTGCCTCGTCCTGCGTCTTTGCCATTGCGAGGTCGCCGACGGCGTAGGCGTAGCCGTCCGGTGGGGCCTTGACGGTCGAGAAGCCGGGGCCGCCGGCACCGGTGCCGTCCGGATCGCCACCCTGCAGCACGAAGTCGGGCACCACGCGGTGGAACGTGAGCCCGTCGTAGAACCCGTCGGCCGCGAGGCCGGCGACGGCGTCGGCGACCTCACCGCCGAGGTCGCGATCCAGCTGGAACGTGATCGTGCTGCAGGACGTCTTCATCGTCAGCATGTCGCCCGCCGGCGCCTTCGGGGGCGCCTTGTACGTCTTCGGGTTCACCAGCGGCGGCTCGCCGCTCTGGCACGCCGTACCGCCCGCGCCCCCCGTCGTTGCGGCGTCGGTGGGTGCGACCTCGGCCGTCGTCGCGGCGTCGCCGTTCGCGGCCGGCGCGCTGGTCGCCGCGCCATCGTCGCTGCCGCCGCAGGCTGCGAGTGCGAGCGCCGCGCAGAGCGCAGTCAGCGAGAGCCTCAGCGGTCCCAAGAGTCCTCCGGCGTCAGCGTCAGGCAGAACCGCGCGATCAGCTCGGCCGCGTGTTCGAGGTCGTCCAGCGAGCAGACCTCCGCCGGCGAGTGCATGTGCCGGAGCGGGATCGAGACGAGGGCGGCCGCGGTGCCCGTGAGCGCGGCCAGCGCCCCGTCGACGTCGGTGTAGGTGCTCGAGGTGACGTGCATAGCCTCCATCTGCCAGGGGATGTCGGCGGCGCGCGCCGCCTCCTCCAGCCGGGCCTCGAGGCCGGGATGCAGGCCGAGGCCGCGCGTCAGGACCGGGCCGTGGCCGAGCCGGATCCGGCCGGTGCCGCCGCGATCGAGGCCGGGGATATCGCTCGCATGCGTCACGTCGACGACGATCGCGACGGCCGGCGCGATCGTGTGCGCCATCGCCCGCGCTCCATCGCCGAGCGTCTCCTCGATGGTTGGCGCGCCCGCCACCAGCGGCACCTGCAGCGAGCCGGCCGTTGCCGCGCGCCGCGCCGCCTCGAGCACGACCCAGGCACCGGTACGGTTGTCGAGCGCCTTCGAGGCGAGCCGCCCGTTCGCGAGCTCCGCGGGCGGCCGGTCGACCACGATCGGATCACCGATCTCGACCATGGAGAGGGCGTCGGCGGTGTCGAGCGCGCCGATATCGACCCACAGGTCCTCGATGGTCGACGCCCGTCCCAGCTCGCTGTCGGTCATCAGGTGCCGGGGCCCCTTGCCGACCACTCCGTGCACGTCGCCGGAGCGCGTCCGGACGGTCACGTGTTGCCCGACGAGCACCTGCGCGTCCCACGTTCCCAGCGTCCGCACGCGCACCAGGCCGTCGTAGTCGGCGTCGTCGCGCTCGACGTGAGTGACGATCAGACCGATCTCGTCGAGGTGCCCGAGCAGCAGCACGGGCGGGCCGGATTCGGGGCCCACACGGGCGTACGAGCTGCCGAGCACGTCGCCGGAGACGCGGGCGAATGGGCGTGCGTAGTCACGCCAGACAGCGGCTGCCGGCTCCTCGTGACCCGATGGGGCGTGTGCGCGCAGAAGGTCGTCCAGGAACGACCGGGGGGACGGCAACATGGCCGGGACGCTACCATCAAGCCCGCGTGGATCCGCATCAGATCGTCATCACGGGCATCGGGGCGCTCACGCCCGTCGGAACGACGATCACGGAGACGTGGGACTCGCTCATCGCGGGCACCAGTGGCCTCGGCCCCGTCACGCTCTTCGACCCGTCCCGGATCGGCTGCGAGGTCGCGGCCGAGGTGAAAGGCTTCGACGCCGAGGAGCGCTTCGGCCGTCGCGAGGCCCGCAAGATGGACCGCGTTTCCGCCCTCTCGCTGGCCGCCGCCCGCGAGGCGTGGGAGAACGCCGGAGCGCCCGCCGTCAACCCGTCCCGCGCCGGCGTCGTGTTCGGGACCGCCGTCGGCGGCATGCAGACGGTCATCGAGCAGGCGGCGATCTTGGCGGAGCGGCCCGACCGGCTGTCGCCGCACTTCCTGCCGAACTTCCTCGTCGACACGCCGACCAGCTACATCGCGACCGGCCTCGGTCTCCGCGGTCCCAACTTCGCGGTCGTCTCGGCCTGCGCCACCGGCGCCCACGCGATCGGTGTGGCGGGAGAGATGCTGCGCCGCGGCGAGGCGGACGTGGTGCTCGCAGGCGGCGCCGACGCGGGCGTGATCGAAGTGCTGCTGGCCGGGTTCACCGTCATGAAGGCGCTCGGCAAGCCACGCCCTGGCGAGCCGGTGACGACGGCGTCACGCCCGTTCGACGTGACGCGCGACGGGTTCGTGATCGGCGAGGGCGCGGTGGTGCTCGTGCTCGAGCGGCTCGCCGACGCCATCAACCGGGGCGCCGAGCCGATCGCCGAGCTGGTCGGGTACGGCGCGTCCAACGACGCGTACCACATCGCCGCGCCGCATCCCGAGGGTATCGGCGTGATCGAGATGATGCGCGCCGTGCTCGGCCGGGCCGGGCTCGAGCCGGAGCGCGTGTCCTATGTGAACGCGCACGGCACGTCGACGCCGCTCAACGATCCCGCCGAGACCGCGGCCATCCATGCGGTGTTCGGCGAGCACGCGGCGAAGCTGCCGGTGTCGTCGACGAAGAGCATGACCGGCCACCTGCTGGGTGCGGCCGGAGCGCTCGAGACCGCCGTCTGCGCGCTCGCACTGCGCGACGGCATCATCCCGCCGACGATCAACCTCCGCGAGGCGGATCCGGCCTGCGACCTCGACTACGTCTCCGAGGGCGCCCGGAAGATCGACGACCTCGAGTACGCGCTCTCCAACTCGATGGGCCTGGGCGGCCACAACGGCTGCACGCTGCTCAGGCGGCTCGAGCCGTAGACGCCAGAGCGGCCATGGCCGGCGCCGCGTCGTACGGCTCGGCAAACGCCACGCCGACGACGCCGGCGGCAACGTGCACGACGCTGGCCGCAACCTCCGACACCACCCGCACGCCGTTCAGGTCGGTCAGCGTGACGAGCACCTGGTCGCCCTGCATGAGACCGTCCACCGCGATGCCGGCGCCGGCCAGCGCGACGTCGCGCACGCGGCCCTGCACCGTGCGGTAGATGATCCCCGCGTCGTCGCGGATCGCGAGGTCGGCGAGCAGCGGACGATCGGGCGCGAAGCGTCGCAGGAACCGTCCTGCCAGCGGCGTCACGCCTCCGACCTCGATCCTCGTTTCATGGATCTCACGGTGGACGACGTGTCCGCGGACGCGATACCCGGTGCCGTCCGCAGCGACGAACGCCGCCTCGATGGCCTCGCCGGTGGCGGCCGGAATGGCCGGAGTCACCGTCATCTGGTTGCGAGCCGCGTGCGCGACGCGGACGACGAGCTCGGTGTCGTCTCCGACCCTCAGGGCGAGCGTTTCACCGATCTGCGGGAACACGGGGGCCATGGGCGTCTCTCAGGCGGCGAGTTGACGGAGGGCGACGGCGGCGGAACCGGGATCGGCGAACGTGATCCCCATGACGTTGCCCGCCTCGCCGCGGTCGACGTAGACGACGGTCGCCGGCAGCGGCTCCCCGAGCGCCGAGCCGTCACGGGCCAGCAGCACGACGCCGAGCGCGTCACCGGCGCGACCGTCGGCGAACAGGGACAGGCCGGCCTCCGACACGTCTCGGATCGACACGGTGTGCTCGCCTCGGTCATCGGTCAGCCGAGCGAGGGCCGGCCAGGCCGGGCGGCGCCGGTCGAGGGCGCGGCCGGCGAGATGCGGGAACGCGGTCACTCTGACTCCTACATCGGCACGAATGTTGCAAGGGTTGAACAGAATCCAGCAGGTTACGCTGGAGAGATCCTCCAGCCGACGCGAAAAATACGCCTATCCGCGGACCTGGCCGTCGCCGCGCACCACGTACTTCATGGTCGTCAGGTCGCGCAGGCCGATCGGCCCGCGAACGTGCAGGCGTGACGTGGAGTTGCCGATCTCGGCGCCGAACCCGAACTCGCCGCCGTCGGTGAACCGGGTGGACGCGTTGACGTAGACGCAGGCCGAGTCAACCTCGCGCGTGAATCGCTCGGCCGCGTGCAGCGACGCCGTCACGATCGCCTCGGAGTGACCAGTCGCGTAGCGGGCGATGTGGTCGATCGCGTCGTCGAGCGAGTCGACGACGCGGACGGCCAGCACCAGGTCGAGGAACTCGGTCGCGTAGTCGTCCTCGTCGGCCGGTACGACCGGCGTCGACCCCGCCAGGGCCCGCGTGCGGTCACAGCCGCGCAGCTCGACGCCGCGACGATGCAGCTCGGCGAGCGTGCGCGGCAGCACGGCGGGCGCCGCGTCGGCGTGCACGAGCAGCGTCTCGGCCGCGTTGCACACGCCTGGGCGCTGGGTCTTGGCGTTTACGGCGATCCGCTCGGCCATCGCGGGATCGGCGCTGGCGTCGACGTAGACGTGGCAGTTGCCGCCGGCTGCGGCGAGCACCGGGATCCGGGCGTGCTCGAGCAGGAAGTCCTTCAGGGCCTCGCCGCCGCGCGGGATCACGACGTCGGCGTTGCACGCGTCGGCGACGAGCATCGCCAGCTCGTCGTGGGAGGCGATGACGGAGATCACGATATCGCGCGGCAGGTCGCACGCGTCGAGCCCCTCGTGCACCGCGGCGAGCAGCGCCGCGTTGGTGGCGTTCGCCGATCGCGATCCGCGCAGGATCGCGACGTTACCGCTCTTCAGACAGAGGGCGGCGACGTCGATGGTGACGTTCGGCCGCGCCTCGTACACCACCAGCACGCGGCCCAGCGGCACGCGCACTCGGGTCACGTCGAGGTCGTTGCCGAGGCGCCAGCCGGCCTCCACCTCGCCGCACGGGTCGGGCAGCGCCGCGATTGCGCGGGCGGCGTCGGCGAGCGCATCGATGCGCGCGTCGTCGAGCTTCAGCCGGTCGAGCAGCGCGATCGAGAGGCCGTCGCCGCGGCCCTGCTCGACGTCGCCGCCGTTGGCAGCGAGGATCTCCGCGCGACGCGTCAGGATGGCGTCGGCGATCGCGTGCAGCGCCGCGTCCTTGCGGTCGCGACCGAGCTGCGCCAGCGTGCGCTGCGCCGCGCGCCCGCGAACTGCGAGATCGTCTCCGACAGCAGCCATAGAGCGAGTCTACGTCACGATCCGAGCACCTGGGCCTCGGCGATCCGGGCCGAGAAGCCCGATCCTTCGGCCGGTGCCAGGCGCGTGATCCAGATCAGGACGAAGCGGGCACGGACGGGCTTGGCGAACTCGATGCGCTGGCGCGTCTTCGAGATCTCGCGCCCCGGGGCGGCGATGTCCCAGCCGTCCAGGGCGTCGGGCGGCGCGGCCACGGCCGATGTGTAGATCGCCGTCGTGAACCCGGGCGCCGGCGTGCGGAGGTCGACGGCGGCGACCTGCTCGCGCTGCGGCAGGGCAAGCACGAGACCGACTCCGCCCTTCGACAGCACGGGGTCGGAGCGGTACAGCTCGGTCTCCCAGAAGGTCGCCGCGTCGCCGTCGATCGCCTGCTGCGCCTGGTCGTCGTTCTCCGAGCCGTCGCCGGGTGGCGGGTCGAACGTCAGCGCCGTCTGCACCTCGAGCGCCGCGGCGGCCGCCTCGGTGGTCGCCGCGGTCGCGGTGTCGACCTCCGTCTCGGTGGTAGCGGCGGCTGTCGTCGTGGCGGCTGCGGGCGCCGTGGTGGTGTCGGCGGCGCCGGTGGTGGTGTCCGAGCCAGTCAGCGCCAGCAGGAGGGCGATGCCGCCGATCGCGACGCCGAGCGCGAGCACTGCCGCCCAGCGCAGGGCGCCGGCGTTCTCGCGCGCGCTGGCGGGCACGCGGTACGGGGCGGACTCGAGGTGGATTGCTCCGCCATGGTCGAAGTTCATCGACGAGGGCGTGACGTCCTCCCAGGGCGCCAGCTCGCCGAGGTGGCTCGGGCCGGGATCCTCGAGCGTGTCGTACTCGCCGGTTGCCGGCTCCGCGTCGTCGGTCTCCCGCAGCGCAGCGACGACGAGCGGGCTCGGGTCGGGCTCGGCCGCCGCGACGTGCTGCAGGATCTGCCGCAGCCCCGCCCGCACCGTGGCAGCGTCCTGTGGCCGATCGGCGGGCGACTTCGCGAGCAGCGCGGAGATGAGTGCGGACAGGCCCGCGGGCAGGTTCGGCCGCAGGTCGCCGATCGGCGGCGGCTCGTCCCGCACGTGGCGCGCGGCGACGTCGGCGAAGCCGGAGCCGCGGAACGGGGGCCGCCCGGCGAGCATCTCGTACAGCACGACGCCGAGGGCGTACAGGTCGGAGCGCGCGTCGACCTTCCGTCCCAGCGCCTGTTCGGGCGACACGTACTCGCCGGTGCCGAGCACCCGTCCGGGCTGCGTCAGGCCGGGCTCCTCGATGGCGCGGGCGATACCGAAGTCGGCAACGCAGACACGGCCGTCGTCGGCGATCAGGATGTTGCCGGGCTTCAGGTCGCGGTGCACACAGCGTCGCGAGTGGGCGGCTGCGAGGCCGTTCGCCACCTGCGTCGCGATCGCGAGCGCGTCGGCGATGCCGATCATGCCGTCCTGCCGCAACCGCTCCCGCAGGTCGGTGCCGTCGATCAGTTCGAACACGAGGTACGGCCGGCCGTCCAGGTCACCGCGGTCGAGCAGCTCGACGGTGTTCGGGTTCGCGATTCCCTCGAGTACACGGGCTTCGCGATCGAACCGGGCGAGCGCCTCTGGCGACTCCGCGGCGTCGAGGTGCAGCAGCTTCACGGCCACCTCACGACCCGACTGCTGGTCGCGGGCTCGCCACACCGAGGACGAGCCACCGGATCCGAGGCGCTCCTCGAGCGAATAGCGCCCACCGACGACCTCGCCAATCACCAGCCGCAATCTAGCGGCTCGGGGTGGCGGTAGGGCCCGTTCGGCGGGGCCTCAGAAGTCGAACGGCAGGATGTGGTTCTGCTCGAGCGCCTCGACGAAGCGGTCGATCTCGGCGCGCATGTTGTCGCGGGAGACACGTTCGAGGGTGTCGATCAGCGAGTCGGTGGCAGCGTTCAGCACGTCGTCGAAGCGCTCGACGGCCTCCTGGTCGAACGTGCTGCGGTTGCGCCATTCGCATGCCGGGCAGCGCAACTCGAGCTCCCAGCGGTCCGACTCGGCCTCGCGCCAGTCGATCGGGTAGACGAGTGCCGCCTCGCAGCACGGGCACACCTCGAGTGCGGGCGCGGCGACGCTCGGCGAGTCGGGGCGCAGGCCTTCCGCGAGCGTCGCGGCGGCCTCATCGCCTCCCCCGAGAGCGTCGAAATAGACGATCTCAACGGCCTTGCCGCTGGGAAGGATGATCTTCTTGACATGGAAATCGCCCAACGCGCCTGCCTCGCATCCGTGCTCGGACTCAATGGGGTCGTTCGGGTCGCTACCGCGACGACGGTTCACGCTCCTTCTATCGGCGGTGGCATTGACCACCTTGAGCGTGACAATGCCGAGCCGCCGAGCCGAGGCTGCGATCGGCATCGCGGTGGTGGATGGTTTCATCGGCGTTGATGCCGGGAGGAGTTGAGTCGTTTTGGCGCTTGCGATCGGTGGCCTGGGGCCGCCGTAGGCCGAGCGAGCGACAGGTGGACGTCTCAAGTGCCAGGTGATGACCCCATCCGGATCCGGGACGAGGCCGATCGCTGACGCCGAGGATGCATCGATTCTGGTGCCTGGCACCTGTCGGAGGCCGTCACCAGCCGCAAGCGCGGAGGCGACGCTGGGACCCCAGGCGACGTCAGGCGCCGAGATCAGCCGTCGCGTACAGCACGCGATAGCTGTCGTACGTGCCGCGGACGACGCCGACGCCGACGACGCGATAGCCCGGTGAGAGGAGGAGCTTGCGGTGCGGCGGGCTCGCCATCCACGAGCTGACGATCGCCCGGGCGTCGGACGCGAACGCGATTGCCTCGCCGGAACGGTGGACGCGCATTGCGCGCCGGATCCGCACCGTCGCCGACGTGCCGTCAGCCGACTCGTGCTGGAGACGGCGGACATGCGCCATGAAGCGCGAGTGGCTGCCCGCGACCCTGCCCAGCGCACCGGCCAGGCGGAGCGGGCGCAGGCCGTGCGCGTGTCGCTGCGCGTTGATGCCCTTCAGCACCTGCCGACCCAGCGACGACGACGCACCGGCGGAGGCCGGGATCATGAACAGGAGAACCGTGAGGCAGACTAGGGCTCGTCGCACCGCGTCGGGTTGTAGCCGCGATCCCGACGAGGACGCAACACCAGAACCGTCTTCCCCGTCCCGAAGTTGCCGAAACGTCCGGCGGGTTACCCCCCTAACGTCCCGTACGGATAACCGCACCTCCCGACGGGGGTCTGCCCCCTAGGCGGTGACGGTGGCGGTCGCCGCGACGACGGCGGAGCTGAAGACTTCAATCGCCTCGTCCAGCTCCACATCACTGATCACAAGTGGTACGAGCGTTCGGATCACATTGCCGCTGACGCCTGCCTTCAGCAGAATCAGACCACGGCTGAGCGACTCCGCGACGATCGCCGAGGCGAGGTCTGGGTCGGGAGAGCCGTCGCCCTCTCGGACGAACTCGACGCCGAGCATCGGGCCAAGGCCGCGGACGTCACCGATCGCCGGTGTGCGGTGCTGGAGGTCCTCGTACGCCGAGCGCAGGCGCTCGCCGATCTCGACGCCACGTGCCAGCAACCCCTCGTCGGCGATCACGTCGAGCACCGCGACGGCCGCCTCGCAGCCGAGCGGGTTGCCGACGAACGTGCCGCCGATGGTTGAGTCGTCCGGTGCGTCCATGATCGCGGCGCGGCCGAGCACGCCGGAGATCGGGACACCGCCCGCGATCGACTTCGCCACCGTCACAAGGTCGGGTTCGACGCCGAAGTGCTCCATCGCGAACATGCGACCGGTGCGGCCGAAGCCGGACTGCACCTCGTCGGCGATCAGCACGATGCCATGCTCGTCGCAGATCTCACGGAGGCCGCGCATGTACTCGGCGCTGGCGGGGACGAACCCGCCTTCGCCCTGCACCGGCTCGATGATGATCGCCGCGACGGACTCCGGCGCGACCCGCGTCTTCAGTCCACGGCGCAGGTCGGCGAGCGCGATCTCGGCGGCGTCGGGGCCGAGCGTGTAGGCATTCGGGAACTGCACGCGGTAGACCTCGGGCGCGAACGGGCCGAAGCCCGCCTTGTACGGATGCACCTTCGAGGTCAGCGACATCGCCATGTGCGTCCGGCCATGGAACGCCGACTCGTACGCGATCACCGCCGGTCGGCCCGTGGCGGCCTTCGCGATCTTGATGGCGTTCTCGACCGCCTCCGCACCCGAGTTGAAGAACGCGGCGCGCTTGTCACCGCTGATCGGCACCAGCGGCAGCAGCCGCTCGGCCAGGGCGACGTACGACTCGTACGGCACGATCGTGAAGTCGGTGTGGAGGAACTTCGCAGCTGCGTCCTGGACGGCCTTGACGACGCGCGGGTGCGCGTGGCCGATGTTCAGGCAGCCGATGCCGCCGGCGAAGTCGATGAACGTGTTGCCGTCGACGTCGTGCAGCAGCGCACCGCGGCCGTGGTCGATCCACATCGGCATCCACAGGCCCTTGGCGCGTGCGATCGTGGCGTCCTTCCGCTCCGTGAGGGCGCGCGAGCGGGGGCCGGGAATCTCGGTGTTCAGGACGATCGAACCCACGGTGTCACCTCGGAATCGGGCTGCATGACGAATGAACGCTACTCAGAATACAGGGCCGCGTAGAATCGCCGTCCATGGTCCTGAGCGACACCAGCATTCGCGAGGCGATCGCCGCAGGGCGGATCCGGCTCGACCCGTTCGACGCCGATCTGATCCAGCCCGCGTCGATCGACGTGCGGTGCGATCGGCGCTTCCGCGTGTTCCGCAACTCGCGGTACGGCTTCATCGACGTGAAGAAGCCGATGCCCGATCTGACCGAGCTGGTCGAGACCGGCGAGGGCGAGGCGTTCATCCTCCACCCGGGCGAGTTCGTGCTCGGCGCGACGCTCGAGCGGGTCGCGCTCGGCGTCGATCTCGTCGCCCGGCTGGAGGGCAAGTCGTCGCTCGGCCGGCTCGGCCTGCAAGTCCACTCGACGGCCGGGTTCATCGATCCCGGCTTCGACGGGCACGTGACGCTCGAGCTCGCCAACGTCTCCAACCTGCCGATCACGCTGTACGCGTCGATGAAGGTTGGACAGATCTCGTTCCTCGAGATGACGACCCCCGCTGCAAAGCCCTATGGGTCGAGCGGGCTGGGCTCCAAATACCAGGGTCAGGTGGGGCCGACGCCGTCCGAGTATTGGCGGAACTTCACGAGGGATTGAGTCGCGCGGGTCGCCGTGCTAGCCTCGTTTTACCGCGGAAAGGAGGTGGTCCGAACTTGACAGGTTTACATCGGGCTAGTGGAGGTGCTCGCTCGTAGGGGCGTGCCCCTGTACCGACGGGGAATCGCCTAGCCAGCGTTGGGGCGGCCGACAAGACGGCAGACGCCCCTATGAAATACCCGCGAGTTACCGAACCGGGGGCGCCGCAGCTCTACGCGCGGCGCCCCCGGCCCGGTCCTCGAGGCGTTCTAGAGGAGCGCCCGGGCGCGCACCGCGAGCTCCAGCCGGAACCGGTCGTCGCCGTCGTCGAGGCGCAGGCCCGTGAGCGCCTCGATCCGGGAGATCCGGTAGACCGCCGTCCGTTCGTGCACGCCGAGACGCCGGGCGGTCGCAGCGACGTTTCCGTTCTCGCGGAAGTACGCCTCCAGCGTCGCGATCAGCAGCTCCGCTCCCAGGCGGCCGCCGTCGAGCGGCCCGAGCGCGGTGCCGACCAGCGCCTCCAGGCC